>NZ_JMKI01000051.1 GCF_000712295.1 Synergistes jonesii
CAGGTGAGCCGAGATATCCCGGGTCGTCATGCCTTTTGCATACATGGACAGGACCTGATCCTCTATATTTGAGATATCGGTCTGGTTCTTTTTGACTGACTGCGGTTCGAAGTCACCCTTGCGGTCTCTGGGGACGTCGATCGGGATATCTCCGGCCGAAGAGGTGACTGTTTTAGGGCTGTAGCCGTTGCGGCTGTCATCTGTATGCTTGTTCTTGTAGTCATATTTGCTGTAACCGAGATGGTCATCCATCTCGGCTTCCAGCATCTGCTGGATCGTATCTCCGAGAAGATCCCTCAGCATAGCCTGTACGTCCTGGGCGTCTTCCGGTTTGTAGTGGGAAAGGAGACTCTGAATAAGCGCTTTTCTTTCCGGTGTCAGTTTTCTCTGTCTTGCCATAAAAATATCCTCCTGGATTGAATTTATCTTAACACCAATCCAGGAGGCTTGCTTTCTTCTCTATGGAGTTTACACAGAATTTGTTATACTCTCATCGTACAAGCAGGCAGGCATGAAAATCTGCTTTCCAACGCGGACGGTTACTACTTCAAGCTGTGGAATAAGGGGACAACCCATCCCGCTCCGCAAGAGGCGGTCTGAAATGACTGAACAACGACGACTCCCAGTTCGGCAGAGATTTTCGCGCCTTTCCGCGCCCTGCTTTTTTGGGAGCGTATCCTTAATTTTTTTGCGTCCGCTTCCGCTCAAGGACTGGCGAGAGGCTGTATGCGCTGGCTCCCACCGTCGACAGATTATGCAGCAGCGCCGAGAGCGCCGGCGAAATATATCCGCCGAGTCCAAGCGCCAACAACAGAGAATTCGCGCAGACGATGAAACAATAATTCCTATTTATCTTTGACATCGTCCGCCTTCCTATGCGCACGGCGTCCGTAAGCGGAGAAATGTTATTCTCAAGCAGCACGACGTCGGCTACTTCCTGCGCTATGTCCGCCCCGCTTCTCATGGAAACGCCGGCGCTCGCTGCGGAAAGAGCCGGAGAATCGTTCACGCCGTCCCCCACCATTATCACGCCCTTCTGTTGTCCGGCAAGCGCCTCTACGTACTGCGACTTCTCTACTGGCAGCATTTCGTGGCGGAATTCAGTTATCCCCAGCTTTGACGCGGCGTTTTCAGCGGCCTTTTTGCAGTCGCCGGTGAGCATCACGATGCGCTTTATCCCCTCTCTCCTCAGCTCGGCTACGACCGGCGCGGCCTCGGCGCGGAGCGGGTCGGCTATGCATATTATGCCGGCGAGTCTGTTTCCCACGGCGAGATAAAGCAGCGAGTAATGTCCGCTCTCTTCGTCGATAATCTTCTTTTCTTTCTCCGATATCTCTATCCCCTCGTCCTCAAAGACAAAATGCGCGCTGCCGATTATGACCCGTTTGCCGCTGAGGCTGGACGCTATGCCGTGGGCGACGGCGTACTCCACCTCGGCGTGCTCCTCGGCGTGACGCAGCTCTTCCTCTTCGGCTTTGCAGACGACGGCCTTGGCTATCGAATGGGGGAAATGCTCCTCAAGGCACGCGGCGAGCTTCAACGCTTCGTCGCGGCGGTAGCCGTTTAGAGGAATGACCTTGACGACCTTCGGCTCGGCGACGGTCAGAGTGCCGGTCTTATCGAAGACCACCGTGTCGGCCGCGGCGAGCGCTTCGAGGTATTTGCCTCCTTTTATCAGGATGCCGTGCTTTACTCCTTCGCGCATCGACGCGAGTATTGCGAGCGGCGTGGCCAGTTTTATTGCGCAGGAGTAGTCGACCATCAGCGCCGACGACGCGCGCAGAGGGTCTCTCGTCGCAAGGTAGATCAGGCCGGCGAGCATGAAGTTGAAGGGCACTATGCTGTCGGCGAGATGTTCGGAGCGTCCCTGTATCGAGGCCTTGCGCTCTTCGGATTCCTCGACCACCTTGATGATTCTGCTTATCCTCGTAGCGTTTCCGATCTCTATCGCCTCGACAACTATCATGCCTTCCTCGACGACCGTCCCGGCGTAGACGCTGTGCCCCGTTCTGCGCGCTATTCCCAGCGCCTCTCCCGTCATAGACGATTGATTGACGACGGCTTCGCCTTCCGCGACCCTTCCGTCGACCGGTATCACGCTGCCTGCGCGCACTATGATAAGGTCGCCCTTCACCACTTCGGCGAAGGGCACTTCGATCTCTTCGCCGCCGCGTTTTAGCCACACACGCTCAGTGCGAAGCGCCAGAGTCTTGGCGAGATCTTCTTTAGACTTCTGTTCCGTCCAGCTTCCGAGAAGGTCTCCGAGCCGTATGAGGGTCATCACTACTCCGGCGGAGGTAAAGTCGTTTCTCGCCATAGCGCTTACTATCGCGGAGGCGTCGAGCACCGCGACGTCTATTTTCCGGCGCACGAAAATCGAATGCAGCCCGCGCCTGACGAAGCACAGCGAGCGCATTACGCTGACGGCTCTGCGCAGCGGGAAGGGAAGCATCATGCGCAATACCGAGCGCGCCGCCATCAGGGCGATGCTGCCCATCAGGCTCGGAACCGCCGAATCTCTGCTTAAGGCGTAAAGCTCGCTGTCGTCGTAAATATCCTTAGTGAGCAACGCCGCCGCAGAGAGGACTCTTCCTCTGTACGGCTCGTCGAAATATATCAAAATACTGCCGGTAAGCGCGGAGGCCTTGACTTTTTTTACGCCGCGCTGCGCTTCGAGCAGCGTCTCTATCGCGGCTTCGTTTTTTTTGTTGAAAGCACCCTTCGCCGGGCGCAACCGGATGCGCCCGGGCAATTCGTGTACGATTGAAAATTCCATAAGACTCCCTCACAGCCCGCGGTCCGCGTTTTTTTAAACGCGGACCGCGGAAGATAACAGAAATTTCAGCCGCTGGCGGCTATTTCTCTTCATCCATGCAGCATCTTGCCTCTGCGATCATATCAGACGCCGCTTCCTTCGCGGCCTCGGCCGAGGCCGCCACCTTTTCCTGAAGCTGCATCCCCTTGGCGAGGGCCTTTACAGCGGCTTTCTTAGCGGCGCCGTTCTTTACGAGCGCAAAGGCCCCGGCTCCGACAAGGACTCCAGCTGCGAAAAACAGACAACGCTCACACCCTTCTTTCATCGTGAAAACCTCCCTTGAATCGTTTTATTCGCCGTTATTGGTCGGTTGTCGCGACCATTTCCGCCAAAAAAATAACCCTTTGCGAGAAATTTCTCTCCCCGCAAAGGTTGCTACTCATTTAGTTTAAAACTTTGCGAAACGCGCGCCGAACTCCTCGCACTTTTTGATTCCCTCTTCGTCCGGCGTCAGGTTGATGATGAGCCCAGTCTCGAATACGAGGCAGCCGTCGTCCAGCATCCTCTTTTCCCAATTTCTCATCCATTCGCCGTCTCCCCAGCCGTACGAACCAAAGAGGGCGATCTTTTCTCCGGATAATTGCTTTTCCACCGACGCGACGAAAGGCTCGAATTCGCTTTCCTCGAGGACCTCGACGCCCATCGAGGGGCAGCCTAAAGCAAACTTTTCATAGTCGTTCAGATTTTTTCCTCCGAATTCCGATACCGTGTATACTTCAGCGCATACGTCCTGCGATGCTATGCCTTTCGCGATTGCGTTGGCCATCGCCTCGGTGTTTCCTCCGGAGCTCCAGTAAATTACAGCGATTTTACCCACGATATTCTCCACCTTTCTTTGTCGCATTCAGCTGAACATGGGAGCAGAATAGACTATCTGCGCCATTTCGCGGCCTGCGTCAAAATTTTTACAGAAATATTCGGTGCATCTCTTGTAGCGGTCAAAAAGCTGCAGACTTTTCTCCTTGTCGCCGTAGACCTTCCAAGTTCCGCAAACCTTATATCCGTGCCCGTTATTCTCTATGAAGCCGCGCACGTCTTCGATGGGATAGCCGAGAAAAAGCCCTATCTCATGCGGAAAACAGCCGCAGGAGAAAAAGCGCTCTTTAAGCGTGTCTAGCTTTTCACAGACGCCGGCTTCGGATTTATAGCCGTAACCCTCCAAAAATTCGTTTGCTTCGGGCGTAAAAACCTCTTCAAGCATATTTCTGCGGTATATATAGATCAGCGAATGTCTTTCGCAGCTGCAAAGCACCTCTAATGAAACACCGCAGTCTCTGAGGATATTTTTCGCCGTCGCCGCGCTCATCTCGGAGGCGGGCGCGGCGCGCCAGCTGAACATATTGGCAGGCTTTATTCCGGCGAGCGTCGGAGCGCAATGAAAAGCGATAAGATAATCGAGAGACTTGCTGTCCATAGCCTTCCTCCATTCGAGTTAGCAATATCTAACAAACGTGTATATAATAATTAGCATAAGCTAACTTGTCAAGAGAGAAAAATGAAATTGCCTCGGAGATTTTCCGAGACAATTCTTGTCGCTTTTGCAGGAGCTTGAGGGAAAACTTTTGGCCGTTGGGGGGGTTAATCGAAGCTGAAGGAGGCGACTACGGCCGTATGGTCGCTCGGGCGTTCGGCGGCGCGCAGCCCGCGCTCGACCTTAACGCCTGTGCAGCGGGCCGCGACGCTTTTCGTGCCGAGGATGTGGTCGATGCGCCAGCCGATGTTCCTCTCAAGCGCGTTTTTTATTCGGTAATCCCAAAAGGTGTACTCACCGGCCCCCGGCAGCTGCTCGCGGAATATGTCGACGAGCCCCCACCCCATAGCGTCCTTCAGCGCTTTTTTTACGTCTTCGTGGAAGCAGACGTGCTCTTTTTTATTTTTGGGGTTCGTTACGTCGATATCCGTAGGTGCGACGTTAAGATCTCCTAGCCATACTACCCTATCCTCCGGAGTGCATTTTCTTTCGAGGAGTCCGCGCACACGCGCGATGAAGCGCAGCTTATAAGGGTAATCGGGGTTATCGATCTCTTTGCCCTGAGGAATGTAGGTGTTGAGCACTGTGAGCGGCCCGAAGCGCGCTCTTACAACCCGCGCGTTTTCCGATTCTTCGCGTCCATCTTCCTCTCCGTCGCAGAGGCCGAACTCAAATTCGTCCGGCGCTTCGCGCGAAATGACGGCCACGCCGTTATAGCTCTTCATTCCTTTATAAACGCAGCGGTATCCGCGCCCCTCAAAAAATGCCGACGGGAATTCTTCGTCGCGGCATTTCGTTTCCTGAAGACAGAGGATGTCCGGCGCGCCCGAGTGCGCAAGCCAGCCCTCAAGGAGCGGCAGGCGGCTTTTTACGGAATTTACGTTGAAGGTCGCTATTTTGATGTCGGGCATTCGATTCTCCTTTATGTTCGCAGTCGTACGAACAGAAGCCGCGCTGCGCGGCGTCTGCCTTTTATTCCGCCCAGTAGTTCGGGGCCTCTTTCGTGATGACTATATCGTGCGGATGGCTTTCCTTCATCGACGCCGCCGTCACTTGGACGAAGCGTGCGTTCTCGTGCAGTGCGTCGACCGTCGGCGCTCCGACGTAGCCCATCCCGGCGCGGACGCCTCCGACCATCTGATAGATGACTCCGGAGAGCGGGCCCTTGTGCGGGACCATTCCCTCTATTCCTTCGGGCACGAGCTTGTCCTCCGATATGCCCTCCTGGAAGTAGCGGTCTTTGCTGCAGCCGCCCTTCATCGCTCCGAGAGAGCCCATGCCGCGGTAGCTCTTGAAGGAGCGCCCTTTGTAGATGACGGCCTCCCCCGGACTTTCCTCTGTGCCGGCGAAGAGCGAGCCAATCATAACGACGTCGCCGCCGGCCGCGAGGGCCTTGACTATGTCGCCGGAGTAGCGGATGCCGCCGTCGGCGATGACGGTCTTTCCGCGCCTGTGGGCTTCTTCGGAGACGTTCATCACGGCCGCGACCTGCGGGACGCCGATACCGGCGACGATTCTCGTCGTACATATCGAACCAGGTCCGATGCCGACCTTGACTCCGTCGGCCCCCGCGTCGATCAGCATATCCGCCGCCTCCTTCGTCGCGATGTTGCCGGCGATTATCGGAATGTCGGGATAGAGCGCGCGTATCTCGCTTACCATGTCGATCACCGTTCTTGAATGTCCGTGCGCGGTGTCTATCACGATCACGTCTACGCCGGCCTTCACAAGCGCCTCTGCGCGCTCTTTGGCGTCCTCTCCTACTCCGATCGCCGCGCCGGCGCGCAGGCGTCCGTGCGAGTCCTTAGTCGCGTTCGGGAACGCCTTCGCCTTCAGGATGTCCTTTATCGTGATGAGCCCCTTCAATTTATTTTCCTTGTCGACTATCGGCAACTTCTCCACCTTTGTCCCCATGAGTATCTGCTTGGCGTCGTTGAGCGTCGTCCCCACGGGAGCGGTGATGAGGTTCTCCTTCGTCATTATGTTGGATATGGGTTGGTCGAGATTCGTTACGAAACGGAGGTCCCTGTTCGTGATGATGCCGACGAGGCGTATCTGATCGTCCACTACCGGTACGCCGGAGATATGGTAGTGCTCCATAAGAGCAACTGCCTCGCGCACCGAATCGGATGGGTGACGGTAGAAGGGGTCGACTATGACGCCGGACTCGGAGCGCTTCACTTTATCTATTTCCATTGCCTGACGCTCTATCGGCATGTTTCTGTGCATGATGCCGATTCCCCCCTCGCGCGCAAGGGCTATCGCGAGCCGCGCCTCTGTCACCGTATCCATGGCGGCGCTGCAAATCGGAATGTTGAGCTCGATCTGCGGGGTCAGCCTGGTAGCCACGCTGACTTTCGCCGGCACGACTTCGCTGTAGCCGGGCACCAGCAGCACGTCGTCGAACGTAAAGCCACTGTAGTCAACAAATTTATCTTCTCTCCAGCCCATTTATCAATACCTCCGTATAAAATTAAATTTTTCTCTCAAAGCGCGATGCGGCTTATCTCCGCGACGCAGTGGCAGATCATGCACTCGCCGCGCCCGGCGCTTCCGCACTCCTCGGCGGATTTCACCTTAATGTTGAATCTCGGATGTTCGCCGTCGCCCTCGAGCTCCGCGTTGAGCTTCTCCCTGAATTGCGGGAGAAGAGCGCCGAGCTTGGGGCGCTGCGCGATCAGCGTCGCGTCGACCCAATCGGCGCGCCAGCCCTTAGAGGCGAGCAGCGCAAGCACGCTGTGCAGCAGCGTTATGCTGTCCGCGCCGCGCCATTTTTCATCGCTTGCCGGAAAGAGCGTCCCGATGTCGGCTTCCCCGGCCGCGCCGAGCAGCGCGTCCATTACCGCATGCGTAACGACGTCGGCGTCGGAATGTCCGAAGAGGCCGAAATCAACGCCGGCGACTCTGACTCCGGCGATTATCAGGGGCCTGCCTTCGGCGAGCCTGTGGATGTCGAAGCCGTGCCCCGCCCTTCTTTCGATATTGTTTTCAGCCATCGCGCGGGCCATCTCCCAGTCGAACTGCGTCGTTATCTTAAAATTCCTTTCGTCTCCGTCGACTCGTACGATGCCGCGCCCCGAAGCCGTCCACAGGGAGGCCTCGTCGTCCGCAGGGGATGCGCCGCGCAGCAGCGACGTCAGCTCTTCCCGCCTGAAAGCCTGAGGAGTCTGAGTGCGTAGATAAATATTCCTGTCGGCCGCCGTTAGGAGGCTTCCGTCGATTTTTTTCAGCGCGTCGGTGCAGCGCAGGAGCGGCACGGCGGCGCCGTGCCGCTCCGCCTCGCTCATGAGCGTGAGCAAGAGTTCCTCGGTAATAAAAGGGCGGGCCCCATCGTGCACAAGCACGTGCGACCCGCGGCATTTTTCAAGTCCGTTGAGCACGGATTCGGAGCGCGTGGCTCCGCCGCGCGCAATTGTTATGTTCAACCTCTCACAGTCGGCAGCGAATTCCTCGATTCTCTCCGCGGGAAGCACGAGCACGATGTCGCGCAGCGCCCCTTCCGAGCGCAGACGCTCTGCAGTCTCGTACGACCAGCGCCACACCGGTCGGCCGGCAAGCGCGCGGAACTGCTTCGGCGTTCCGCCGAGCCTGCTTCCGCTGCCAGCCGCTGCGATCAGGAATGACCAGTGAGGAGTTTCCATAGCTATGGGTGTATGCGTCCGAATACCATTCTGCCGGCCGAGGTCTGAAGCATCGAGGTGACGGTGACCTTGACGCGCTCGCCTACGTGGCGCGAACCGTCCTCTACGACGAGCATCGTGCCGTCGTCTAGATAGCCTATCCCCTGATGGTTTTCTTTGCCGAGGCGTATTATGTCTATCTCGACCTTTTCGCCGGGAAGTAACATCGGCTTCAGCGAATTCGCTAAGTCGTTGACGTTGAGAACGTCGACGCCCTCAATCTGAGCAACCTGGTTGAGGTTGTAGTCCGTCGTGATTACTTTCCCGTTCAGCCGGCGCGCAAGCACGACGAGCGCTTCGTCCACCTTGTCGCGATCGAGCTCGCGCAGCGTGACTTCGGGTATTTCGACGGTCAGCCCCTCGACTTTCTGAAGCTCCGTAACGACTGAGAGGCCGCGGCGGCCGCGCGTCCTGCGCAGCGAATCGGTCGAATCAGCGACGCCCTGCAGCTCGGCTAAGATGAAGCGCGGCAGCACGATCGTCCCCTCAAGGAAGCCCGTCTGCGCTACGTCGAGGATACGTCCGTCGATTATCGCGCTCGTGTCGAGCACCTTGGGATATGAAAACTGCGCCCCCTGCGAGATCGCCACGCCGCTCTCGGCGGCGCCCTTCTTTTTCGACGGAAGCGAGAGCTTCGATTTTATGTTGATGTTGGTCAGCATGTTCCAGAAATCGTCTCCGCGCTTCGCGAAGAATCTCAGCCCCCAGTAGCCTAAGGCTACGTTCAGTAGTATCGCGATATATACGCCGATTCCTCCAGGAATCTTGGAAAGCGGAATCGCTATCAGGTTTGCGAGCAGCAGCCCCAGCATCAGCCCTATTATACTTATTATCAGATCTGACACGCTCACGTTCTGTATTCTTGTCTCGAAGAACTGCCCGAATTTAATCAAAGCCCACCAGAAGAGCGGCGCAAGAATAAAGCCTAAAACTGCCGAGAGCAGTACGATAAAGACTGTCATTCCAATCGGGTGTATCGACGACATCGAGGGCCACAGCTTAGCGCGCAGTATCAGCAGGGATATCTGATATCCGGCCGCCGCGCAGACAAACACCATCACCGCGTACACGACTCTTCTCATCATCTTTGAAAGTTCTCTGTCATGGCGCATTGAAAATTCCTCCTCTCTTATTTTGTAGTTGCTTTGAATGCACGCTTTAAATCAGAAATTAAAAATTTTCTCCCGTATGGGTCATCTCCTTTCTCGCCTCCATCGCCATGTGCAGCGTAACGCGGTCGGCAAAACCTATGCTGCCGCCCACCGGCAGGCCGTACGAAAGGCGCGATACCTTGACCGGCACTCCCGAAAGCGCCTCCTGAACGGCGTACGCCGTCAGGTCTCCTTCGATTCTCGGCGCCGTCGCGAGGATTATCTCCTCGACCCCGCCCATTTCGACGCGCTCGCGCAACCTTTCAAGGCTCTCCTGCGGTATCTCTTCGTCGTCGAGCGGCGATAGGCGTCCTCCGATCACATGGTATATCCCGTTGAATATGCCGGCCTGCTCCATCGCAACGCAGTCCTCTTCGTTTTCGACGACGCAGAGCAGCTTTTGGTTTCGCAGGGGGTCGGTGCAGATCTGGCAGGGATCGACGTCGGTTATCGCTCCGCAGAGGCTGCAGTGGCGAATATTTTCGGTAAGTGATATCACGGCCTCGCCGAATTCCCTTATCTGCTGAGGCTCCTGCCTGAGCAGATAAAATACCATGCGCCGGGCAGTCTTTTCCCCGACTCCCGGCAACTTGCTCCACTGTTTTATTAGTTTTTGTACTGGCCCGGGAAGAGACAAGGGGCGCCTCGCTACATAAGTCCTGGGAAACCCGCGCCGAGGCCGCCCGTCAGCGTGTTCATCTTCGAGCCGTAAAGCTCTTTGGCCTTCGAGAGAGCTTCTTTTATCGCTCCGAGCACGAGGTCTTCGAGCATCTCGATCTCTTCGGGGTTTACGACCTCTTTGTCTATCGTTACCGAAAGCACGTCGCCGTGGCCGTTCACCGTGACCTTAACCGCACCGCCTCCGGCCGTTCCCTCGAGCACCGCCTTTTCAAGCTCTTGCTGCGCGAGAGCCATCTGTGCCTGCATTCTCTGCGCCTGTTTGAGCAATTTGTCCATTTTCATTTCAATCACAATCCCTTTCGTTTTATTGAAGCATCCGATTCGGCGTCACTCATCGCCGGCGCCGTCTTTATAGCCGTCGATGTGGAGACGCGTCAGCAGGAAATACCAGACGAAGAGCGGAAGCTTCGAAAGCCTCCTCCAGCGCCACGGCTCCTGTATCGCTCGGTAAAGCCATTCGAGGCAGAGAGACTGCCATAACTTCGGCGCGCGCGCCAGCTTGCCCGAAATAACATCCATGCTGCCGCCTATCCCCATGCCGACGACCGCGCCGGTCGCGGCGAAATATTCGTCGAGCCAGTACTCCTGCTTCGGTACCCCAAGGCCGACGAAAAGTATATCCGTTTCGGCCGCCCTGATAGCTTCACAGCGCGAGCCGCTCTCTTCGGGTTTGAAAAAGCCGTCGCCAGCGCCGGCGACGACGAGCCTCGGGTACTTTTCCATCAGTTTTGCGGCCGCCGCCTCCGCCACCCCCGGCTCGCCGCCGAGCATCCATACGCGCCACCCGTTCTGTTCGGCAAGGCGGCAGAGATGTTCGGTGAATTCTACACCAGGAATGCGTTCCTGTACAGGGGTCCCGTTAAGTTTAAGAGCTCCGGCGAGCCCGGCGCCGTCGGGCAGCACAAGCCCGGCCCCGCGTACGATCCTTCTGTATCTTTCGTCCGTCCTGCTCCTGAGAGCTGCGAGCGCGTCGGGCGTTACGATTATATGAGGGGCGCGTTGGGAATTCATCCAATGCTGGACGCGCGAAAGAGCGTAGTTCAGCGAGATGTTGTCGACCGTCACGCCCCAGAGGCGCGGGCGTCTGCATTCGTCGTTCATATTTCCCCGCTGACGTTTAAAGGAATACCCCACCCAAATCACCCCGAAGATCGCACACACGGCGGCAAGAAGATAAAAGAAATCCGGAAATCCGATCTGTATCGCGGAGACGAGACAGCCGAGCAGAGCGCATACTGCGACTACGAAATGTATCGCGACCGGATGCGAGTAGCCGTGCATTATCAGCTTTCTGTAAAGCATCAGGTTGGCCGCCGGCCGCGGCGAGAAAAAGGCGCTTACGACGCCCACTGAAGCCTCGGTTATCGGCAGCGCGAAAAATCCGAGAGGGAGCAGCGCGAGAGTGTAAAAGGTTATCCCCTTGCTCACGCCTAAGATCGAAAGCCCGGCGAATAGCGTCCCCCAAAGCCCCGTAAGAGGCTCAGTGAGGCGGCGGTAGGCATATATGTGCCTGTTCCAGAAGACGATTAGCATCACGAGCCCGATGACGCAGATCTGCGACGCGTCGCGCAAGCTCTGCGAAGAGGTGAGAATCACGACGGATATCATCGTCCAGCTCACCGTGAGCAAAAGGCCGCAGAGTCCGGGGATCTCGTCGATCTCCTGAAAAAATATCGGGAATATCCCTACCCAGATCGTGCTTATCGCGATAGAAGCGAAGTACGAAAGGTAATAATACTGCCCACCGGCGTATTCGATGAACGCGATGCGCGGTCCGAAGAGCGAAAACACGAGCCCTACTAGAAAGTACAGGCAGCGCAGATTCTTCCCGCGCGTCGCTCTCTGGCAGAAGCCTATACAGGCCGAGGCGACGCCGGCCGCGACGGTGATGCGCAGCGGGCCGTCGGGCATCCATATGCCGCAAAGGGCCCACGCCCCTATCAATGTGATGTCCTTCAGGTAATAATACTGGTCGCTTTCAAGATATTTCTTGAAGAATTTTTGAATCATAACGCAGATCAGCGCGACCATTAGAATCATAATTACCGTTGTGCCATGTGTGCCGACCATATAAAGCCATTCTCCCGTCAAAAGATATAAAGCCTAACGTTAGGTATATCCTACCATAAAACAAGGAAGCCGCAAGATTTTTCCCGGCGGCTCCCAAACTTTATCTCCTTTTTCCGTCAAGCGCTTATCTTTTCCATGCCCCCGACGTAGGGGCGGAGCGCTTCGGGAATCGTTACCGAGCCGTCGGCGTTCTGATAGTTCTCTATGACGGCTATCAGTGTGCGTCCTATTGCGAGCCCCGAGCCGTTCAGCGTGTGGACGAAGCGGGGCTTGCCCCCGTCGGCCGGCTTGTACTTAAGCCCCATGCGACGCGCCTGGAAATCTTCGCAGTCGCTGCAGGAGCTTATCTCGCGGTAGGTGCGCTGCGACGGCAGCCAGACCTCGACGTCGTAAGTTTTCGCGGCTCCGAAACCCATGTCGCCAGTGCAGAGGAGTATCACTCGGTAAGGAATGCCGAGCAGCTGAAGGACCTTTTCAGCGCAGTTCGTCATATGCTCGAGCTCTTCGTAGCTCTTCTCGGGCGTCGATATCTTCACCATTTCGACCTTGTCGAACTGATGCTGGCGCAGCATGCCACGCATGTCGCGCCCGTAGCTGCCGGCTTCGCGGCGGAAGCAGGGCGTGAACGCGCAGAGGTACATCGGCAGCTCTGCTTCTTTCAGCGTCTCGCCGGAATGCAGGTTCGTAAGAGGGACTTCGGCCGTCGGTATGAGCCATAGGTCGTCGTTCAGGCAGCGGTAAAGGTCTTCGGCGAACTTAGGCAGCTGTCCGGTGCCGGTCATCGTCTTCGTGTTCACGAGAGCCGGCGTCGCTATTTCCGTGAAGCCGTGCTGAGTCGTGTGCAGGTCGAGCATTAAGTTCATCAGGCCGCGCTCGAGGCGCGCGCCGGCGCCCTTCAGCACCGTGAAGCGGCTCTCGGCGAGTTTGACACCGCGGTCGAAGTCCATTATATCGAGAGCTTCGCCGATCTCCCAATGAGGCTTTGGCTCGAATTTGAAGTCGCGCGGCGTCCCCCAGCGGCGCATTTCGACGTTGTCGTATTCGTCCTTGCCCTTCGGCACGCTCGGATGCGGGCGGTTCGGGATGCTCAGGGCGAGTTCGTCGAGCTCGCTTTGAATTTCAGCTGCCCTGTCGTCGAGTTTTTTGATTTCGTCGCCGAGCCCGCGAATCTCGTTTTGCAGCGCGTCGGTGTTCTCTCCGGCCTTTTTCTTCGCGCCGACCTCTTTCGAGCCGGCGTTGCGGCGTTCCTTCAGCTTCTCGACCTTCAGCAGCACGCCTCTGCGTTCCTCGTCAAGCTCCTTGTAGCGGTCGAGCGGAAAGGCGTTATTGCGCGACGCGAGCATCTCCGCCACTTCCTCGTAATGCTCGCGTACCCATTTCGTATCGAGCATCAGGCCTTCGTTCCCTCCATAGAGCGTATCTCTCTCATAAGATTTGCCGTCTCAAGCGCCGACAGCGCGGCGTCCGCGCCCTTGTTGCCGGATTTGCTCCCGGCGCGCATGAGGGCCTGTTCAAGGTTTTCGCATGTAAGTATGCCGAACGCCACTGGCACGCGGTACTGCAGCCCGACCTGGGCGAGCCCTTTCGACGCTTCGCCGGCGACGTACTCGTGATGGGTCGTATCGCCGCGAATCACCGCGCCCAGCGTTATTATCGCGTCATATTTTCCGAGAAGAGCTATTTCCTTCGCTATCACCGGCTGCTCCCACGCGCCGGGTACCCAGAAAAGGTCTATGTCCTGATAGTTCACGCCGTGACGCGCGAGCGCGTCTTTCGCCCCTTCGATGAGTTTCGACGTTATCAGTTCGTTGAAGCGGGATCCTATTATCGCGAAGCGCAGCCCGCTTCCCAACATATCTCCCTGAATGGTGCGCATTTTGGTATCCTCCTTGTCCTTCATAAATATAATTATCGGCCGTTGCGGCCGAAATTTTTGCAGTCGTACTGCATCCTGTTGTTCAGCAGATGTCCCATCTTGCATATTTTCGTGTTCATATAGCGTTCGTTGTAGGGATTCGGCGCTATCTCTATAGGCACGCGCTCTGTGACCTCAAGCCCGTAGCCCGCGAGCCCCGTGATCTTAACGGGGTTGTTCGTCATAAGGCGCAGCTTTTTGAGGCCGAGGTCCTCTAGTATCTGAGCGCCGATTCCGTAATCGCGCTGGTCGGCCGCGTAGCCGAGCGCCAAGTTCGCCTCCACGGTGTCGAGCCCCCTGTCCTGAAGCTCGTATGCCTTGAGCTTCGCGAGGAGGCCGATCCCGCGCCCCTCCTGGCGCAGATAGAGGAGGACGCCGCGCCCCTCTTTTTCTATCATGCTCATAGCTCGGTGGAGCTGGGGGCCGCAGTCGCAGCGGAGCGAGCCAAGCAGGTCGCCGGTGAAGCATTCGGAGTGGACGCGCGTAAGGACGGGCTCGTCTCCCGATATGTCGCCCTTTACGAGGGCGATGTGCACGGCTCCCGGGTTGTCGCCGTAGGGACTCGTGTAAGCGTGGCAGGCGAAGTCGCCCCACTGCGTCGGCAGGTGGACGACGGTCTCTTTTTTGACGAACTTTTCGCGCATAACCCTGTAGCGGATGAGCTTTTCGACGGAGGTTATCTTCAACCCCTCTCTCTTTGCGAATTCAACGAGCTGCGGCAGGCGCGCCATAGTTCCATCCTCGTTTATGACCTCGCAGATGACGCCGGCTGGGTTCAGCCCAGCGAGGCGCGTAAGGTCGACCGCAGTCTCGGTGTGCCCCGCGCGCTGCAGGACCCCCCCCGGGCGGGCGATCAGCGGGAAGACGTGCCCAGGTTTGCGGAAATCCCCTGGCAGCGCGTCGGGTTGACCGAGCGCGTGGGCGGTGATCGCGCGTTCTGCGGCGGAAATGCCGGTCGTAGTTCCCTGCAGATGGTCTACGGAGACCGTGAAGGCGGTGCCGTGGGCGTCAGTATTGCGCTCCACCATCGGCGTCAGATCCAGCCTGCGTGCCTGCTGGCAGGAAATAGGCACGCAGACGAGGCCGCGCGCCTTCGTTATCATGAAGTTGACGTCTTCCGCGCGGCAGAAATCCGCCGCCATTATAAGGTCGCCCTCGTTTTCGCGGTTCTCGTCGTCGACGACGATGACCATTTTCCCGGCTTTAATATCTGCTAATGCTTCTTCGATCGTGTTGAGCATATCTTTCCCTCCGTGGGTGTGGCGCGGTTTCAACTCCAGCCATACTCAGTTAGTTTATCCCAAGTCAGCGTATTTTTCACCTTTTCATCGCCATTTTTTCGTCCGAATGTGCTTTCGAGGTACTTCTTTATATACTTTCCTATCATATCGGTCTCGATATTGACCGTGTCGCCGCCTCTCAGCTCCCCTATAGTGGTCCCGGCAAGCGTAGCGGGTATCACTCCAACGGAGAAAAAATTTTCCTCCGCGTCGATGACCGTGAGGCTGACGCCGTCCACCGTCACGGAGCCCTTTTCGACTATGCCGCAAAGAATCTCTTCGAGGGCCGTAAAATATATCTTTTTCGTCGCGCCGAAGCTTTCTATCTCCTTTACCGTCGCGGTGCCGTCAACGTGTCCGGCTACGAGATGTCCGTCAAGACGCGAATCGACGCGCATCGCCCTTTCGAGGTTGAGGCGCGAGCCGGAGCGCAGCGTGCCGAGCTTCGTGCGCTTCTGGGTCTCCGGCATCATCTCCACGCGGAATGTCCGCGCGTCGCAGTACGTCACCGTGCTGCACGCGCCCGAGAGCGAGACGGAATCGCCGTTTATCAGCTCGCCGGCTATGGACGGCGCCTTGACGGTCAGCTCTACGACGTCCCCTTTCGGCGAAATCGATTCGATGACGCCCGTAGTCTCTATAAGTCCGGTGAACATTCAAAAACACCCCTTATCAGCAAATCGTCGCCGCATTTCGTGTATTTTACATCTTTTACGCGCGGCGCGTCCTCTATTTTCGCGAACTCGGCTAAGCCCGCGAAGGATTTTCCATTTCCTATTATCTTCGGGGCGATAAAGAGCGCGAGCTCGTCGCAGAGCTTCTCTTTTATGAAGGATGAAGCGACGGCCGGCCCGGCCTCCACCATCAGATAGTTGACGCCGCGCCCGCAGAGCTCTTTCAAAACCTCCGGCAGAAAATCTTCGCCGGACGCGACGCGCACTATGCTGGCTCCGGCGCTTTCGAGAGCTTCGCCCCTTTCCTGCGAAGCGTCCGCAAGAGTAAATATGACGGCGCCGCCGTCAAGTATTTTTGCCGTCGGCGGGGTACGCAGAGTCCTGTCGAGGAGCGCGCGCACCGGCGATCTGCCCGGCGCGTCGCGCACCGTCATCCGAGGGTCGTCGGCCACGACGGTGCCGACTCCCGTCAGCAGCGCGTCGTTTTCCGCGCGCATCCCGTGCGTACGCTTCCTTGCCTCGGCGCCCGTTATCCATCTGCTTTCGCCGTTTGGCAGAGCTACCATGCCGTCGAGCGACGCGGCGACCTTCAGCGTCACCCACGGGCGTCCGAGCGCCATTCTGCGCAGGAAGCCGCGATTCATCCAGCGGCACTCCTCTTCAAGCACTCCCGTTTCGACCTCTATTCCGGCGTTCCTTAACTTCTTGAGCCCTCGCCCGGCCACCTTAGGGTTGGGATCCGTGAGCGCCGCAATCACCCGCTTCGGCCGGCGCTCCGCGAGCATATCGGCGCAGGGCGGAGTCCTGCCGTAGTGTGAGCATGGCTCGAGCGTTACGTAGACGTCCGCTCCTTCTATATCTCCGCCCGCGTCGCGCAGCGCTTCGACCTCGGCGTGCGGGCCGCCGCATTTTTTGTGCCAGCCTCGCCCTATTATCCCGCCGCCGCGCGCTATCACGCAGCCGACGCGCGGGTTCGGGCTGCACTCCCTGCCGTTCGCCGCGAGCTCGAGGGCGCAGCGCATGTAAAATTCGTCAGTTCTATTCGCCGCCAACTTCACCACCGGCTTTCTCTTTTGGATTTTTTATATCGGCGCCGCTACCCACGGGCTCTTCGCCGAGCTTCGCGAGTATCCTCTTCGCCAGCGTCGGCCCTATGCCGGGGGCCGCCGCGAGCTCCCCCTGCGGCAGGTCCTTTATGGCCTTCACGCTGCCGAAGCGCGTTATCAGCATCGCGGCCTTCGCTTTGCCTATCCCCGGTACCTCTTCTATTTTGCTGCGCTTGAAGCTCTGGGCGCGGCGCGCGCGGTGCGAGGTGATCGCGAATCTGTGCGACTCGTCGCGCACGCGCTGCAGCAGGCGCAGCACCGGGTCGGCGCGGTCGAGGCGCAGAGGCTCTTTTTCGCCGGGCAGGTATATTTCTTCGAATTCCTTGGCCAGGGAGACGACCGGTATGTTATCTATCCCGAGGCCGTCGAGGGCCTGCAGCGCGAAGTCGAGCTGCACGGGGCCACCGTCTATCAGTATCAGCTGGGGCAGCGGCTCTTCCCCGGCAAGAGAGCGCGAGTAGCGGCGCGTGAGCGTCTCCTTCATCGAACGGAAGTCGTCTATGCCCTCGACCGTTTTGATGTTGAATTTTCTGTAGAGGGAGGGATTCGGATATCCCTGTTCAAATACGACGGCAACGCCGACAGTGTAATTACCGGCGCTGTGCGAGATATCGAAGCCGTCGATGCGCCACGGAAGCATAGGAAGACCAAACGTCTTCTGCATCGCGTTCAGCACTTCCCAGAAATCATCCTCGCCCGCCGGTATCTCCGGCGTCGTATGCTGCTGCCGGCTGACGCGCCAGATGGCGCGTATAGTGTCGCGCAGGTGAGCAGCCTCTTCGAAGCGCAGCGCCTTCGCGGCCTTGTCCATTCTCGCGCGCAGGCGTTCGACGAGCTCCGCCCCCTGCCCCTGGAGCAGCAGAACGACGTCTGCGACGCGGTCTCGGTATTCGTTCTCAGTGCAGAGGCCGCAACATGGCGCGAGACAGCGGCCGAGAGAATATTTCATGCACGGCCGGCCGTTCGCCGGCTTAGGCGCGTCTTTCCCGCAGGAGCGCAGCGGAAGATAGCGCTCGACGAGGCGCAACAGAGCGCGCACCTCCCGCACGCGCACATAGGGGCCTATGTAGACCCCTCCGTCGTCGAGTTTCACGCGCGTGACGTCGATTCTCGGATATCTCTCCGCCGTTATCTTTATATAGGCGTAGCGCTCGTTCATCTTCAGATCTACGTTGAAGAAGGGCTGGTAGAGCTTTATCAGCCTGTTTTCGAGGATCAGCGCCTCGATTTCGCTCTCGGTCCTCATCGTGGATATGTCGCGTATAGTTTCGACGAGCTTGCGCAGGCGCGGCGAAGCGAAATTACTGTGGCGAAAGTAAGAGGAAACTCTTTTTTTCAGAGACTTCGCCTTTCCTATATAAATAATCTCCCCGTTCTCGTCCCGCATCAGATAAACGCCCGGCTTGTCGGGGAATCCCTTTACAAAGTTTGTCAGCTCTTCTTTGTTCAAGAAAATTACCCTTTCTTTGTTGCGCTCCGCCCTTTCATGTTATAGGATATCACAATAATGTGCAAGAAGTAATGCGGAGGTGCATTTTATGGCTTTATCGGTGTATAACGATCTGACGAGGACGAAGGAGAAATTCGTCCCGATCGAAGAGGGCAGGGTCCGCTTCTACGTTTGCGGGCCGACCGTCTATAACTTTTTTCATATAGGCAATGCGCGCCCCTTCGTCCTTTTCGACGTCTTCAGGCGCTATCTCGAAAGCCTCGGCTACGAGGTAACGTTCATACAGAACTTCACCGACATCGACGACAAGATGATCAGGCGCGCGAACGAAGAGGGCACGACGGTCGCCGAACTCGCCGAGCGTTTCATCGCCGAATATTACAGGGATGCCGACGCCCTCGGCATCCGCCGCGCGACCGTGAACCCGCGCGCGACGCAGGAGATGCCCGCGATCATCGACGTAATAAAAAGGCTCATCGAAAAGGGGCACGCCTACGAGATCGACGGCGATGTCTACTTCAGCGTCGAGAGCTTCAAGGATTACGGACGCCTTTCCAAGCAGAGTGTCGACGAGCTGATATCCGGCGCGCGTGTCGAAGTGGACGAGCGCAAGCGCGAGCCGCTCGACTTCGCGCTGTGGAAGGGCGCGAAGCCCGGAGAGCCCTTCTGGGAAAGCCCTTGGGGTAAGGGGCGCCCCGGCTGGCACATCGAATGCAGCGCAATGTCAAATAAATATCTCGGCAGTACGATCGATATACACGGCGGCGGCAGCGACCTTATATTCCCGCACCACGAAAACGAAATAGCGCAGTCCGAGTGCGCCAACGACGCGCACTTCGTCAGGTATTGGCTGCACAACGCCTATCTGCTGATAGACAAGGAAAAAATGTCGAAATCGCTCGGCAACTTTCTCACGGTGCGCGACGTACGCCAGAGGATCAGCCCGCTCGTGCTGCGCTTCTTCCTGATGAGCGTGCACTACCGCTCGCCGCTCAACTTCTCCGCCGAAGGGCTCGAACACGCTAAGGGCGCGGTCGAACGCCTCAACAACTGCTGCACGGACCTGATCTTCGCGCTCGAAAACAGGAGTGCCGGAGAAAAAGACGAAGCCCTGCGCATGGCGCTCAAAGCGAACGAAGAGGGCTTCGCAGCGTCGATGGACGACGACTTCAACACGGCCGGGGCCTTCGGCTTCATCTTCGAAAACGTGCGCGCCGTCAACGTCCATCTGTCGGAGCACGAAGCCGTCGACAAAGAAGGGCTGGAAGCGGCAAAAGCTTTCTTCGATAAAACGAATGATATCCTCGGATATCTGGTGAAAGAGGAAAAAGAGGGCGACGGGGACGCGGAAATCGACGAGCTCGTAGCCGAGCGCAGCGCCGCGAGGAAGGCGAAAGACTTCAAGCGCTCCGATGAGATACGCGAGACGCTCGCGGCAAAGGGGATAATAATCGAGGACACGCCGCAGGGGCCGCGCTGGAAGAGGACGATGTAAAACCTGCCGCGCTTCAAAGGGTGAATCTACATTCGCCGCCGCGGCGGTGTTGCCGTCGGTTGCGTTATTTCCCTTCTCTGACTTTCTTGAGATAATCCGTCAGCTCTTCCGGCAGAGGCTGCACGAAAGACATCTCCCCGCCGCTGCGCGGGTGCCTGAACGCCAGCTTCCACGAATGAAGAAAGATTCTCTCCGGCGGAAAGGGCGATTGACGCGAGGGCGCGTAGAGCCTGTCTCCAACGAGCGGGCAGCGCAGCGCCCGCATATGCACGCGGATCTGATGGGTGCGCCCGCTGTGCAGCGTGCAGGCCAGCAACGAAAAAGCGTTCGAACTCCAGAGCGTCCTGTAATCCGTCCGCGCTTCGCGCCCACCCTCGACGCAGGCCATCCTCTGACGGTTGCGCGGGTCGCGCCCTATCGGGCATTTCACCGAGCCGCCGCCGTTCGGCGGCATGCCGTAACAGAGCGCAAGGTATTCTTTCTGCACGCGGCGCGCCTTGAAATCGCGGAAGAGCCCCTCCTGCGCCAGTCCGTTCCTTGCGACGACCATCAGCCCCGAAGTCGTAGCGTCGAGCCTGTGGACTATGCCGGGGCGGCGCACGCCGTTCAGCGTCCCTATGTCGGGGTAGCGGAAGAGCAGGCCGTGCACGAGAGTGCCGCTCCAGTGCCCGGGCGCGGGATGCACGACGAGCCCTGCCGGCTTGTTTACAACGATTATATCGCTGTCTTCGTAGACGGTTTCAAAATCAACATCCTGCGGCTCAAGATCGAGCGTTTCCGCCGGAGGCACCTCCACCCTTATAGCGTCGCCGGCAGCGACCTTCAGCGACGCTTTGATCCTGCGCGGTGGGAAAAGTTCGGCACGCCCCTCTTTTATAAGCCTCTGCGAAAAGGCGCGGCTGACGCCGAGCAGGCGCGAAAGCGCAAAGTCGACGCGGTGTCCGTCGAATTCCGCAGTTATTTCAAAGCGCTGCACCACAGAAGAGGGGGCGGACGAAAGCCCCTCCCCCTCTTCGAAAATCTTATCGCCCGTCCCGCTACTGCTTGTCGAGCACATCGCGGCAGCGGTCGCATATCCCCTTCTCGGCGACTTCGGCGCGCCTCTTCCAGCAGCGAGGGCACTTCTCCGCCGCAGATTTGGAAACGCCGACCACAAGACCCGTCGTCTCGTCGTCGTAGACGATCTCTGCGTTCTTGACTTCATCCGTGACCTTGCAGCCTGAGACGATAAGGATGCTTTCCCACGCCGCGTCGTCGATTCTTCCTTCAAGCGGCCTGTAGTAGTCGCTCAGCTTGATCTGTACCTCAGCGTCGAGCGGGTGGCCGATGATTCCCTTGCCGCGCGCCGCCTCGAGCCCGCGCAGAGCGCCCTGGCGCGCCAGCATCAGCATATCCCATTCGTCTTCTATAGCCGGGTCGATGCCTGCGGCTTCGTTCTCCGGCCAGTCTGCGAGCAGGACGCTCTTAGGCAGCGATTTATCCATCGCGCGCATCTGCTGCCAGATCTCTTCAGCGGTGAAAGAGAGGACGCAGGACATCATCTGCGTCACGCACTTGAGCACGTGCCACATCACCGTGCGTATCGAGCGCCGGCTGCCAGCGTCCTTTGCGTCGGCGTAAAGCTTGTCCTTGCTTACGTCGATGTAGAAGGAAGAAAGCTCGTTGTCGCAGAACTGATGAATCAGCGTCATCGGCTGATGGAACTCGTATTCGTCGAAGCCCGACGTCACGCGCTGGCGCAGACGCTCCAGCTTCAGCATGATGTACTTGTCGACCGCTTCCAGCTCGCCGTTCGGAAGTATGTCTCTTGCAGGGTCGAAGCCCGCAAGGTTAGCCAGCAGGAAGCGCGCCGTATTGCGTATCCTTCTGTAAGACTCTATGAGGTTACGGAAAATTTCTTCCGAGATACGCACGTCGCCGCGGTAATCGGAAGAGGCTACCCACAGGCGCAGAATGTCCGCGCCGTTTTTATCGATGATATTCTCCGGTTTCATGACGTTGCCGAGAGATTTCGACATCTTCTGCCCGTCGGGGCCCATGATAAAGCCGTGGGTCAGCACCGCCCTGTACGGAGCCCTACCGCGCGTCGCGACGCTGTTGAGCAGTGAAGTCTGGAACCACCCGCGGTGCTGGTCGCTGCCTTCGAGGTACATATCGGCCGGCCATGAGAGGTCTTCCCAGTTGTCGAGGACGGCCGAATGGCTAGTGCCCGAATCGAACCAGACGTCCATTATGTCGCTCTCCTTGCGCAGATGCCTGCCGCCGCACTTCGGACAGAGCGCCAGATCTCCGACGAGCTCCTCAGGCGACATCGTCCACCAGCAGTCGCTGCCGTGTTCGCGCACCTTGTCTGCAACGCGCGTCACGCGGTCGGAGGTCAGTATGACCTCGCCGCACTCCTCGCAGTAGAACGCCGGGATGGGGACCCCCCACGTGCGCTGGCGGCTGATGCACCAGTCGGAGCGGTCGCGCACCATGTTGGTGATCCTTTCCTTGCCCCAGTCCGGGACCCATTTGACTTCGTCGATGCACTCAAGGGCCTTGTCGCGGAAGTCGGCTACGGAGACGAACCACTGATCCGTCGCTCGGAAAATCACCGGCTTCTTACAGCGCCAGCAGTGCGGATAGGAGTGCGTTATCTTCAACTTTCCCAGAAGCAGCTTCGATTCGTTTAGCAGCTCGAAGACCTTTTTCTCTCCCTCCGCGAGGCTCATTCCGCCGAAAATCGGCGTATCTTTGTAATAATGTCCCGTCTCGTCGACCGGGTTGTAAATATCTATCCCGTATTTGACGCCCGTCTCATAGTCTTCCGTGCCGTGCCCCGGCGCCGTATGCACGCAGCCGGTGCCGGCGTCGAGAGTCACGTAATCGGCGAGGACAAATGGGACCTTGCGGTCATAGAAGGGGTGCAGCGCGAGAGTCTTTTCCAGCCTTTCGCCGCGGCATACTAAAATCGGCTCGCCGAATGTCAACTGCGTAGCGCGCTCGACTTCGGCCTTGAGGCCGCACGCGATAAGGTAGACCTTATCACCCACCTGGTAGAAGCCGTATTCATAGCGCGGATGCACCGCGACGGCCATCGACGCAGGGAGCGTCCAGGGCGTCGTCGTCCAGATTATAACGTCGACGTCTTTGCCTTCGAGCTCTGGAAATACCTTCGCCGCTTCGAGGTATTTATAGGCGACGAAGATGGATGGCGAGGTCTCGTCGCCGTATTCTATCTCAGCCGCCGCAAGGGCCGTCTGGCAGTCCGTGCACCAGTAGATAGCCTTCCGCCCTTTATAAACATAACCTTTGTCGACCATCTTGGCGAAACCTTCAAGCTGCGTGGCTTCATACGCCGGTATAAGCGTCATATAAGGATGTCCCCAGTCGCCGATGACGCCGAGGCGTTTGAATTGCTCCGTCTGGACGTCCGCGAAAGAGCGCGCATAGGCGGCGCATTTTTTGCGTAACTCGACAGGGTTTATCTCATCCTTGTCTAAATTCTGTTCCTTCAACACCTTAAGCTCTATCGGCAGCCCGTGCGTGTCGTAGCCCGGAACGTAGGGCGCGAAATAGCCGCGCTGCCATTTGTATTTGACTACGAAGTCCTTTAATATCTTGTTCGTCGCAGTGCCTATATGTATGCTCGCATTAGCGTAGGGCGGCCCGTCGTGAAGGATGAACGATGGCTTGTCCTTATTTTTCTTCTTCAATTCGCCGTACAGATCCATATCGTACCAGAACTTCAAAAATTCCGGTTCTCTCTGTGAAAGGTTAGCGCGCATCGGGAAATCGGTTTTCGGAAGGAACAGAGTGTCCTTATAATCGTTCGCCATAAAACAACCTCCATTTAAACTGAATGGAACTCAGATGAGAATTCCATAATGCACAACTTATATATTATAACAGAAATGTCGTAAAAATATTTATACGAACAGGCGAGCGGCATAGGGCGCCAGCATTTACTTTATTAGAGCAAACAAGACATCAAGCAAGAGCTGTGGGTTAAGGGCGGCTTTGAACATCATCTTTCTCTTGCTTAAACGACCGTATTTAGCCCGATTTCTAAACGAAGGTCCGAACTTTTGCGAGTCCGGACCTTACTGTCTGAAACTTTTTCGGTCTGTTCTTATTCCTTTATTATTTCGAACTTTTAAGACTCCTGTTCTACTATTTGTAATATTTCCATATAGGCTAATAGATTTATGTTTTTTGATCGGTACTACTCTTCTGTTTCTTTTGCTGTGAGTTCGAGTGCTTCTCTGCCTTCCTGCGTTTCATCAATAATGTGGTCAACCTCGCCGGTTATTAGTTTGATCGAACCGTAACATACAAGTGTAGTTACAACCAAGAGAGGAATACCGGCAGCAACTGCCAGCGACTGAAGCGCGACAGTGCCTACCTTATCAAGGACAAAGAGGCATATAAGTGTCAAACCGCCTGTAAGAAACCCCCAAAAAAGCCTGACGGGAATCGGTGCGGCTTCAGCACGCGATTTTTTAACTGTCATTGATGCAACGATGCCTGTCAATGCGTCGGCCATTGTCATGAAACCTATGATGACCGCAATCAATGTAGCAGGTATTGTCAAGATACGGAGAGGCATAACATCAAGTAATGCGAAGTTTGCGACAGGTGCCCCCCATTCAGCAATAATTTCCGATATTTTGGCGTGATTGAAGAACTGCTGATAAATGGCACATCCACCCCACATATTGAACCAAACAAGAATAAACGCTGTCGGAACAAGCCAGTTGACGATAATAAATGTACGGATCGAGCGGCCGCGCGCTATTTTTGCATAGAACATTCCTGCAACAGGTGAAAATACAAGTGTCCAAATGAAATAATATGAAGTGTTGAAGTTTGCAAAATTGTTCGTCGTACCTATAAAATCACCATTGAACATCGCAGGGAAGAAATTATTGCACAGAGTGCCTAATGATCCGAGAAGGAGCTCAAAGAGTTTAACTGTCGGCCCAAAGATAATCAAAAATGCAAGGAGTATCATGTAAAGATAGGTATTCAAATTTGAAAGAATAGCCATACCTTTTGAAATACCGCGAGCGCTTGAGAACGAGAAACAAATTGTTACGGCAACAACTACAAAGAAATAAAGCATATTCGAAACCTCAAATCCAGAAACATATGCAAGCCCTGTTGAGAACTGCATTGTACCTAAACCAAAACATGTAATTGTTCCGCAGACAAGCGATACACAGCATAGAATGTCAATAACTGTGCCAGACAAACCGAATATTTTATTCTTGACTAATGGATAAAGTGCGGCAGACGGGCGGAAAGGAAGCCCCTTGTTTATGCTCATATAAACGATAACTATACCCCAGAAAATCTGTATTGCATAATACATCAGCGACCAATGAAAAGTTGACTGTGCAACAGCATTAAGAGCAGCAGCATTAGTTTCTGCCTGAATACCTAAATATACAGGCGGAGCATAAAAATATCCAAGAGGTTCGACAACGGCGTAGAACATCATTGCAATTCCTA
Organism: Synergistes jonesii; assembly: GCF_000712295.1. Lineage (NCBI taxonomy): Bacteria > Thermotogati > Synergistota > Synergistia > Synergistales > Synergistaceae > Synergistes > Synergistes jonesii. The sequence goes on from NZ_JMKI01000051.1 coordinate 25,285, forward strand.
TAGACGAGCAAATTGCCATTGCTATCCATGTGAATGTACTATAAAGAGGTTTTGCATCTGCTCCGCCGATGATTTTCTTACCGAAATCAGAGAATACCATACAAAGCAAAATTACCCCCATAATTGCAGTCAGACCAAGAATACACCAACTAAGGTTAAGAAGTCCCCAGTTTAAGACAAGCGAAGCCAGATTACAGAATGCATCTCTGCATGTGATTCCGAAAATAAAAAGAGCACCGAGAATAATCGCAACGGGAACGAAAAGTTTCTTATTGAGAACATTAAACATTAGCGTTTTTCCCCTTTCTTATTCTTGTTAATCTTCTTTGTATGTAAATGCGCGATAAACAGACCATCCGCCGTCAACTAAAAAAGTTTGACCTGTTACATATGTACTTGCATTGCTCGCGAGGTAAAAACAGATACCGAGATAGTCCTCTCCCCATGACACTCGCCCCATAGGGATTGTATTTGCAGCCTGTACCATATAGTCAGCCGGACGTGCGTTCATCATCGGAGTCCAAATCCAGACAGGAGCAATGTTATTAACAGTCACACCGGTTTTTGCAAGATCAACGGCAAAATGTCTTGTTGAAGCGGCCATCGCAGATTTGCTTGCCGAATATGGCAAATCGTCTACACAGTTTACTGTGTAGGCGTCAATGCTGCTGATATTAATGATTCTGCCCCACCCATTCTTTGCCATTACGCGTCCGCAGGCCGCATTGATAAAAACAGTGCCGATAAAATTGATGTCCATTGTGCGCCGCAGATCTTTTTCATTAAAATCAAGAGAGGGGCCGAGCGGTGCAATAGCAGATGTATGAAGCAGAATATCAATCTTGCCGAAATCGTTGACAATGTCACTGACAGTATCTTCAACTTGTTGTTTGTCAGAAACATCCATAACGTAACTTTTACAATCGGCATTTTCTTCACGACATATTGCAATTGTTTCGTTCATTTTTTCCAAACTGCGCGAAGCAATTATCACTTTTGCGTCGTTAGCGGCAAATCCGCGCGCTAAGACATTCCCGAGACCGCCGGCTCCAGTAATAAGTGTGACTTTATCTTTTACGCTGAACAGTTCGGAAATCTTTAATGATGTTATATGATCTGACATTTCCACACCTCATTTCGTTTATGTATTACAAACTAAACTATTTCGTCTGAATTCTGGCCGAGAATTTCTACAGTCTTGGTAACTCTTTTGAATTGGCTGGCTATTTCGTGCATCCTTTCATCATCTGGTGCCTCAAAATTCCTGACTTTTTGATTTAAAGCACGGTATTTTGCGATTCCAAGTTCATGATACGGAAGAAGCGTTACACGATTGAAATTATATTGACTTACAAATTCTACGGTTTTATCAATTATTTCTTTTGTGTCATTAACCCCTTTGATCAACGGCATACGAATCCATACTTTATCGCGCAATTCGGGATATTTTGAAATTTCTCTAAGATTATTGATAATAAGATCATTATAAACGCCGGTACATTTATAGTGAACTTCTCTGTCTATCGATTTCATGTCAAAAAGAATGCACTGAACTTTGCCTGCCAAGTGAAGAAAAATTCCTGTACCGCAATAGCCGCATGTATCGATAGCAACGTTGATTACATGTTTTGTACACTCGTCTATTATTGCTTCAGTAAACTCCGGGTGGCTTAAACATTCGCCGCCGCTGATTGTTACGCCGCCGCCGGTTTGAGCGTAATAACCCTTATCCTTCAGGACTTCCACCATAACCTCATCGACAGTGTATTCACGAGCCGCAGGATGAAGTGCTTCCGCATAACAAACCTCCGCACAAATAAAGCAACCGGTGCATTTATCTTTATCAATACGCATACCGTCTTTTTCAAATGATATACATTTGTTAGGGCAAACAATCGCACAGTTGCCGTCGCCGATACATTTTTGACTGCTGAACATCAACTGATTTTCAAATCGAATCAATTCAGGGTTATGGCACCAAAGACAATTTAGTGGACAGCCTTTTAGAAAAACAGATGTTCTGATACCAGGACCGTCTGCCGTACTGAATCTTTGCATGCCGCCAATTAATAACTTAGGCCCATCCATAAGTAACCTCCTCAGTAGACCATAGTAGAAAGAGGCTCCTGTCACGCATAAACAGCAGCAGGAGCCTCTTAGTTAGGATTATTGTGCAAGATGCGCTGTACGTGAAATAATTACATCCTGAACTTCGTGGTCGAGTTCCGTGAAGTAGGCTAAATACCCGGCAACACGGACAACTAGGTCACGATAATCTTCGGGTTTTTTCTGTGCCTCACGGAGTGTCTTGTCGTCTACAACGTTAATCTGGATGTGGTAACCACCCTCGTCAACGTAATTCTTGACAATGCCTTCAATAATATCTACGCCGCGTTCCCCAGCAACTCCCGAAGGATCAAAGCGGGTGTTATAAAGGCTGCCGCCGTGGAAGTTCTCATGGCGCATATGTGCAACGGAATTTGCAGCCGCAGTCGGCCCCGATGTATCACGCCCCATGTTTGGCGATGCATTGTCGCTCAGCGGAGTAAATGCATGTCTTCCATCAGGTGTTGCTCCTACAATGCGTCCGAGCGGTACATTATGTGTCTGTGACTGATTGCCACAGGAGAACTTGCCGTTGTGGCGTCCATCAGAGTGTAGGTTGCACATTTTTACTATTTTATCAATTAGTTCTGCTGAAAGTTTGTCAACTTCTGGAATGTCATTGCCGAATTTAGGCGCCTTGTTGATAAGGTACTGCCGCCAGCGCTCTTCACCCTCAAAGTCGGTATCACAGAGGTCGATGAGTTTGTCCATAGTTAAGACTTTTTGCTTGAATACTGCATAATCGATTGCCACAATTGAGTCTGTTAGGGTTGACGGAGCAGTGATGAAAATATTTGTGAATGAAAGGTTTGCACCGCCATCCTGAATTGATTCACCGTTTTCAATGCAACCTTCAATCAGTGCTGATTGATATATCATGGGGAGATACGATGCCTGAATACCTGTTGTTATGCGGTATGTGCGCATATGGGCATCCCAAAAATGTTCGACCTGCTTCAAATATGCTTCAATAAGCTGTTCTTTGCACGTCCAATCGCAGGGATCTCCTGTTCTGAGTCCGACATCTAAGCCGGTAACCGGGTCTATGCCGTTGTGTAGTGTGATTTCAAGAATCTTCGGCAAGTTGATGTTTCCGCCCGTCGCACTTCCATCTGTGCCGCCACAGCCTGGGCCCGGTTCTACACAGCCGAAAATCCCCCAGTCTCGCGCCTGTTCAACGGTTGCTCCTTTATTTGTGACCATTTTTTGAGCCATTGAATCGCTGAAGAAAGCTGGGTTGCCAATGCCGTCGCGATTCATGCGTATTGCTTTGCGCATGATATGTTCAGGCATATTTTTTGTAACTCTGAGGGCAACAGGCTGTGCAATACGAAGTTCATCAGCCGCATCAAGGACAATATCCGTGATTTCATTGCACATCTCGTTACCTTCTGCATCAACGCCGCCAATAAGGCAAATCTGCCATGTCGGGTAACCTGCGTCGGCCTGTGAATAGTATTCGTCGTTGACGTAGAATACTGTCGTTGATTTGATGAAGAGGCATTCAACAAGCTCCAGCGCACGTTCGCGTGTGATTCTTCCCGCTTTTATATCGGCATCGTAGTAAGGCCAAAGGTTGCGGTCAATTCTTCCGAGGGATGAAGAATATGATGACGACTCAACATTATTTATGACCTGCATCATCCACTGGAACTGGATTGCTTCATGGAATGTCTCAGGCGGGAATTCTGGAACCTTACGACTGATGCGTGCCATTTCTAGGAGTTCTACTTTGCGGGCTTCATCCTGGCATTCAGCAGCTTGGCGCTCGCATTCGTCGGCGCAACGGTTCGCATATCTTATCACCGCTTCGAGTACAATGATTGTTGCACGCCAAAAATTTATTTTGCGTTGTTTGTCGACATTTACGCCTTCGCCAGAATTAATTGCCTCATCTATCAGCTTATTGCAGCGGTCAATACGGCCACGGAAACCGATTTTGAACATCTTCTGGAAATTTGCATGAATCGCACTTGAGCAAATTCCTTTGCCGCCTGACTTGAATGCGCCAGATTTTTCTCCGTCGCGAAGTTTCTGCGGCATTTCGGCATAAATAAGATCCTCCGTAGCCTTACCATCCCAAAAACCAAGAATATCCATGATTTTTTGTTCATCGCCAGGCTGTATAACCATAGGATCGCTTTTACGTTTGCTCATCCCCGGAATTTCTTTACGCAGCCACATCTCTGTCGATTCATATTCGGGGAACAGTATTGCTGCGCGTACCTGTTCTGTAAGCGTTCCTAAAAGTAAATCGTCAGGGCGAACAACGATAGCTTTATTGTCGAGTACATATTCAAGAACGTGCGCCCTGTGAAGGTAAATTGGCTCGCCTGCGTATTTTTTATACGCTTCGGTGGCCAGAACCACACGCTCTGCGCTCAAACCGGGTTTAACGGTCAAGACTTCCTTTTTCAGCCTTGCCACTCGTTCGTTCATAGTAAAGACTCCTCTCGCTTTTTTGTTTACTTTACATATATTTCGTAATCGCATATCTGCAATTTATAGTATAAATTTTTGATATAAAAAGGAATAAAAAATATTTTTATAACCATAAAAATATTTGAGAGTTCAGGAATATCAGATTAAAAACTGCTATATTTAAAAAGGCCTACCGGTATCACGGTAGACCTTTACTGACTTTTATGGCGGTCAATCATAAAGTCCAAGTTTTACTGATATTGATAAAATAATCAGCTAAATCATTTATATAATCAGGCCATATAATTCCCTTTTTAAATGCAATACAAGAATAATACGGACGAAGAGTTTCTCTTATGGGAACTGCTGTGAGCAAAGGATTTTTTATAAATTCACGTGCGATATATGTCGCACAGAACATTGCTCCAAGATTCTGTATCAGAAAGGACATCACACTGCTGTCGCCGGAATTAAAGGCAAGCATAACTTCTAATTCAATGTTTCGGCTTTTGCACGTGTTCATGATATAGTTAAAATCTCTGTAATACTGGTTGGGTAAAGCAAGCTTTATACCCTTTAAATCTTCGAATGTAACAAACTCCATCTTAGCCACGGGATGCTCTTTGTTCACAAGAAGAGCCCATTCTTCTAAGTGCAGAGGGATAAATTCTATGTTAGCGTTAGGATAACAGTCAAATGTAAATCCTATGTCGAGACGCTCGGCAAGAAGTTCTTCGTTTAATCGTTGACCGTGATGTTCTTCAATAAAGTAATGTACATCATTACTACAATGTTCACTGTAATACTGAAAGATAATTGGTGCAAACGCAATATTTAACGTGTTCACCACGCCAATATCTACTTGTTTTTTATCTTTTTTTAAGCAATTGCTAATATGTTGGGAAATAAGTTCAACAGAAAAAACTGCCTGTTTTGCATCAACTATGATTGCCTGACCGTATTTATTAAGTTCCATGCCTCTTGATGTGCGGTTAAAAAGAGGAACACACAGTTCTTTCTCGAGTTTAGAAATCGAATAACTTAGTCCCTGCGGTGATACATATAGTCTTTCTGCTGCCTTGGCAATGCTTTTTGTTTCAGCTAAGATTAAAAACTCAATTAAATTTTGGATTGTCAAATTTGTCACCTCTCTATCTCGGGGATAAAACAAATTTAATGACAGGACATATATCGCTTTGTATACCGTTGTGGTTTCAAAGTATAAAACTATAACTATTTTTGATTATAAATTAAGTCACAGATTTTGACTATAAAAAACAATTTGCTGATTAACAAAATTTTTTTGAGTTGTGCCCAAACAGCTAACAAAAAACACTTTTGCTTATTGAATTATTTTAGAAAAGCCTATAAAATATAAAGAGTTCATTTTATAGCATATAGAGGGGGAATCAACGTGGAACTTAAAGGAAGCAAGACAGAGAAAAACCTTTGGGAAGCCTTTGCCGGAGAATCAATGGCGCGCAACAAGTACACATACTTCGCATCCGCCGCGAAAAAGGCGGGATACGAGCAGATAGCCGCAATATTCCAGGAAACGGCCGACAACGAGAAAGAGCACGCCAAGCTGCATTTCAAAGCCCTTTCCGGCATCGGGGACACTCTCGCCAACCTTCTGGCCGCAGCCGCGGGAGAAAACGGCGAATGGTCGGAAATGTATCCGCGTATGGCGAAGGACGCCCGCGAAGAGGGATTCGACGAGCTGGCAACGATGTTTGAGGGAATCGCCAAGGTCGAAGCGGAGCACGAGAAACGCTATCGCGCCCTCGCGAAGAACGTGGAAGAGGGAACGGTCTTCGCCAAGGGCGGCAAGCTCTTCTGGAAGTGCCGCAACTGCGGGGCGGTTTTCGAACTCGACAAGGCCCCGGAGAAATGCCCCGTCTGCAGTCATCCTCAGGCGTATTTCGAAATCCAGGCTAAAAACTGGTAATCTTCCCTCCTGTCAAAAGAAGAAGAGGCGGTGCGTGCGTGCCGTCTCTTCTTTGTATTTCTATCGTTCAATATAACGTTATCAATATTATATAGCAGTTACACTGACGGGCTAAATTTCAGAAGCCGCCAAAAATATTTGCGCGCGCTTTTATATCATGGCCGCTTCGACGAGCTTCGCCGTTTCGTCGGCGTGCTTTACGACTTCAGCAAGGGCTTTTTCCATTCTTTCGCGGCACTCTTTGGCGAAGGCTTCGTCCGCTATCCCCGGCAGGTTTATTTTCACGTTGTAGGACGCCGCTTTGCCCGCCGCTTCGGCAAGCAGGGCCGCCACTCCGGCGTCGCTGACGGCGTTTGAGTTGCCGTATTTCGCCGCCGTGAAGGAGAGTTCGGCGGCTTTTACGCAGCTTTCAAGCGTGCGGAGCGGCACTGCTGTGGCGGCTTTCGACGCTTCGCCCATCGCCGCTTTGCGGGAGGCTTTCTGCTCTTCCGTCTCTTTGGGCATTTTGAGCGCCTGCATGAAGAGGTTGAAGGATTCTGTGTCTTCGTTCATCAGGCTTATGAATTCGGCGCGCAGTTTTTCGCCTTCTTCAAGAACTTTGTGCATTTTATCCCAGCTAGTCCGGTATTTTTCTTTGCCCAGCGTGAGGTTCGCCACCATCGCTTCGAGTCCGGCGGCAAGCGACCCGCAGAGCGCGGCTACGCTTCCGCCTCCGGGCGCCGGCGAGTTGGAGGCGAGTTCGTCTATGAAGGCTTTTATTGTCGTTTCTTCGAATTTCATTTGCTTTGTCTCCTCTTTTTCCTGTTTTCTTCCGCTAATTAAACGCGGGCGGTTTCCCGCCCGCTTCGCAGGGGGTTAGCTCTTTTCTTACCGCGGTTATTTGTTTTTCCTGACTATGTCCGTCAGGTAGGCGTCGTCTGCGATGTAGGGCAGTGTGATGTGCCCGTCTCCGCGTTTGCCGTTGAAGGTTTCCGCCGTCTCTATCGCGTGTTCGTTGCGCGCCCACGCTCTGCGCGCCACTCCGCTTATGACGTCCCAGCTCATCGATTCTTTGATTATGCGGTCTACTCTTTCGCTTCCGTCGAGGACGAGCCCGAAGCCGCCGTTTATCGCTTTGCCTGTGCCGACTCCTCCTCCGTTGTGCAGCGCTACTAGGCTCATGCCGCGCGCGCAGTTGCCGGCGAAGGTGTGTATGGCCATTTCCGCCATGATGTTGCTGCCGTCTTTGATGTTGGAGGTCTCGCGGTAGGGGGAGTCGGTGCCGGATACGTCGTGATGGTCGCGCCCGAGCATTACAGGCCCTATTTCTCCGTTTCTCACCATTTCGTTGAATTTGAGCGCTATGCGCATTCTTCCCTCTTCGTCCTGGTAGAGGATGCGGCATTCGGTGCCCACTACGAGTTTGTTTTTCTCGGCATCGCGGATCCATACCCAGTTGTCGTGGTCCTGGAAGCGGCGCTGAGGGTCTATACATTCCATCGCCGCTTTGTCTGTCTTTTTGAGGTCTTCGTGATCGTGCGATAGGCAGCACCAGCGGAAGGGGCCGTAGCCGTAGTCGAAGAGGAGCGGGCCCATTATGTCTTCCACATATGACGGGAAGATGAAGCCGTCGAAGGTGTCTTTGCCGTTTTTCGCTATTTCTTTGACTCCCGCGTCGAATACCGCGCGCATGAAGGAGTTGCCGTAGTCGAAGAAGTAGGCGCCTTTTGCGTGGAGGGCTTTGATGAGTTCGAAGTGTTTTTTGAGGCTCTTGTTCACCAGCCCGATGAATTTTTCTTTGTCTTCGGCCAAAAGCCGCGTCCTTTCTTCGAAGCTTACGCCCTGCGGACAGTAGCCTCCGTCGTAGGGGACGTGGCAGGAGGTCTGGTCGGAGAGGAGTTCGACTTTTTTGTCGTTGTCGAGCGCGTATTGCAGGAGGTCTACTATGTTGCCTTCGTAGGCTATCGAGAGGGGTTCGCCAGCCGACATCGCTTCTTCGGCCCATCTGAAGGCTTCCGCAAGCTCTTTAGTCCTTTTGCTTACCCAGCCCTGGCTGTGGCGCGTCTCTATGCGCGATGGGTCTACTTCGGCTATTATCGCCGCCGCTCCCGCTATTTCGGCTGCTTTCGGCTGGGCTCCGCTCATGCCGCCGAGTCCAGAGGAGATGAAGAGGTGTCCCGCGAGCCCCCTGCCTTCCTGAAGGTGGAACATTTTGCGCCCCGCGTTGAGCAGCGTGTTGTATGTGCCGTGCACTATGCCCTGCGGACCTATGTACATCCAACCCCCGGCTGTCATCTGACCGTAATTGGCGACTCCCAGCGCGGTCGCTCGACGGAAGTTGTCGGGGTCGTCGAAGAGGCCGACCATGAGGCCGTTGGTCAATATCACGCGCGGCGCGGAGGGGTGCGAACGGAAGAGCCCCAGCGGATGACCGGACTGCACGACGAGCGTCTGGTCTTCCGTCACGACTTCAAGATATTTTTTGATTAGCCTGTATTGCATCCAGTTCTGACAGACCTGCCCCGTTTCCCCGTAGGTCACGAGCTCGTAGGGGTAGAGCGCGACGTCGAAGTCCAGGTTGTTGTCGATCATCACCTGGAAGGCCTTGCCTTCGATGCAGCGCCCCTTGTATTCGTCTATGGGTTTGCCGTGGATGCGTCCTTTCGGACGGAAGCGGTAGCCGTAGATGCGCCCGTGCTCTTTGTACTCCTGAAGGAATTCCGGCGCGAGCTCCCTGTGGAACCTCTCCGGTATATAGCGCAGCGCGTTCTTCAGCGCTAGCACCGTGTCCTGCTCGCTGAGCACCTGCCCGCGGTCCGGCGCCCTCCTTATACCCTCCTCGAATTCCGCCTTAGCAGGCAGACCTTCCGCAAACTCAAGACGAAGTTCCATCGTTTTTCCTGTCGCATCAAACATAACTGTCAGCTCCATTCTTTATTTATTTTACAAATTTCATTTCCCGTCTTGACGAACAGAAATTTTTAACTATACTAATTGTAGCGCAAAGATTTAAGATTGAAAAGTATTAAATAGGGAAAAAGCGCTATTTTTTTGAAATGTAAGTGCTATTTTTATCGAGGAATTTTTTTCGCCCCACTCCACGGTAATTATAACACTAATGAGAAAATTTAACAAAAATAAAACAGCACAAGGAGGACATTTTATATGGATGCCGTACTTTTGAATGGACAGTCGCTCACGCTTAAGGATGTTGAAAACGTAGCTCGCAGAGGTTACAAAGTTGAGATCGCGCCGGAGGCGAAGGAGCTGATCAAGGAATGCGCCGAATCGGTCCGCAAATGGGTCGAAGAGGGACGCATCGTATACGGCGTAACGACGGGCTTCGGCGACCTGGCTTCGGTCGTCATTCCGCGCGACAAGAGCCGCCAGCTTCAGGAAAATCTTCTCATGAGCCACTCCTGCGGCTTCGGCGAAGCCTACCCCGAAGAAGTAGTGCGCGCGATAATGCTTCTCCGCGTAAATACGCTTACCCGCGGCTATTCGGGAATAAGCCTCGCGACGCTGCAACAGATGGTCGATTATCTTAACGCGGGAATCCACCCCGTCGTGCCCCAACAGGGTTCGGTAGGTGCAAGCGGCGACCTCTGCCCGCTGTCGCACGTAGCGATATCGCTCATCGGCAAGGGCGACGTCGTATATAAAGGAAAGAAGATGACCGCAGCCGACGCGATCGCGGCGGAGGGATTGAAGCCGGTCGAGCTTCAGCCGAAGGAAGGGCTCGCGCTCAACAACGGCACGACGGTCATGACGGCGGTCGCGGCCCTCTGCATTATCGACGCTATGAAGATGGTAAAGAACGCCGACATAGCCGCGGCGATGTCGGCCGAAGCTCTTCACGCCGTCCCCTACGCATTTGACCGCCGCACCCACGATCTGCGTCCGCAGCACGGTCAGGGAATCGTCGCTGAAAACATGCGCCGCCTTCTCGAAGGAAGCGAGATCGTCGAGAAATATAAAAAGGACCGCGTTCAGGACGCCTATTCGCTGCGCTGCCTCCCACAGGTCCACGGCGCGAGCCGCGACGCGATAGGCTACGTGAAGGATAAGGTCGAGATAGAAATCAACTCGGTCACTGACAACCCCATCATCTTCCACAGGGACGGCGAAGCGATAAGCGGCGGGAACTTCCACGGCCAGCCGATGGCGATGGCGATGGACTTCTTCGGGATAGCCTGCGCAGAATTTGCTAATATCGCTGAGCGCCGCATCGCGCGCCTCGTCGACCACAAACTCTCCGATCTGCCGCCGTTCCTCGTCTCCGACAGCGGCGTGAACAGCGGCTTCATGATTCCGCAGTACACAGCCGCCGCTATCGTATCGGAGGACAAGGTGCTCGCGCATCCGTCGGTCGTCGATTCGATCCCGACGTCCGCAAACCAGGAAGACCACGTCTCCATGGGCGGCTACAGCGCGCGCAAGGGGCGCCAGATCCTCGACAACGCTAACAAGGTCATCGCTATAGAAATGCTGAACGCCGCGCAGGGAATGGACTTCCGCGCGCCGCTGAAGCCGGGCAAAGGCACTCGGGCCGCCTTCGCGGAATATCGCAAGCACGTGCCCTTCTACGAGAAGGACCAGGTCATGCAGCCGCTTATGCTGAAGTCGCTCGAACTCGTAGAAGCCGGGACGATAATCAGCGCCGCAGAAGCTGCGGTCGGCGAACTGAAGTAATATAATAAAAACAGCTTACAGCGAAAGGCAGGAAGATATAATATGGCAATGCAGCTTATCGAATGTGTCCCCAACTTCAGCGAAGGCAGAAGGCAGGAGGTAATCGACGAAATAGTGAACTGCTTCCGGGACAAGCGCGGGGTCTATCTCTTCGACCACCGCGCCGACGAGGATCACAACCGCCTGGTCGTCAGCCTCGTCGGAGCTCCCGCTCCCATCTGCGACGCGCTGATCGAAGCGGCCAAGGCCGCCGAGAAGCATATCGACATGAATAAGCATCAGGGCGGCCATCCGCGCATCGGCGCGGTCGATGTCGTCCCCTTCACTCCTATCAAGGGCATTTCGATGGATGAGTGCATCGAACTCGCCCACGCGTTCGGCGAGCGCTATTACAAAGAGACCGGCATCCCCGTCTATTTCTACGAAGACGCCGCGAAGCGCCCGGAGAGGAAGCGCCTCGAGGTCATACGCAAGGGGCAGTACGAGACGCTGAAAGAAGAAGCGAAGACGAAACCGGAGCGCAGGCCGGACGTAGGCGAGGCCTGCCTGCATCCGACGGCCGGCGCCACGGTGATCGGAGCGCGCAAGTTCCTCGTCGCCTTCAACGTCAACCTCGACACGACGGATGTGGCGATAGCGAAGAAGATAGCCGCGGCGGTGCGCGCGTCGTCTGGCGGCTTCTGCTGCGTCAAGGGCATAGGGCTTGCGCTGGAGGAGCGCGGCATCACGCAGGTCAGCATGAACCTCGTCGACTACGAGAAGAACTCCCTTTACCGCGTGCTTGAGACGATAAGGATGGAAGCGAGGCGCTGGGGCGTTTCCGTGATCGAGACTGAAGTCTACGGCATGATCCCCGTGAACGCGATATTGGAAAGCGCCGCCTACTATCTCCAGATCGCGGACTTCAAGCCGGAGCAGGTGCTTGAGCTCAAGCTGCTCGACATCATGAGCGAAAAGGCCGAATGAGATGAAAAAGCTTTACAGAAACATGCGCCTCTTCACCGCCGTCGATAATGGCAGAGCTCTTGCGGGCGCCGAACAGGGAAAGATAAGCGAACTTAAGAACGCTTCTATGCTCGTTTCCAACGGCGTCGTCGAGCGCGTCGGCGCGGAGGACGAAGTGACGAAAGGGATATGCGGCCGCGACATCTCGTTCGAAAAGGATTTCGGCGGAGCCTGCGTGATACCCGGCTTCGTCGACCCACACACGCACATCTGTTTCGCGAAGCGCCGCGAAGACGAGTTCGGTATGCGCCTCGCAGGGCTCCCCTACTTGGAGATACTCGCGCGCGGCGGCGGCATTCTCTCTTCCGTGAACGCGGTGAAGGAAACGGACGAAGAGGAGCTTTTCAGGCGCAGCGAACGCACGGTGCTGGCGGCTCTTTCCAAGGGCACAACTACGATAGAGATAAAGAGCGGCTACGGGCTGGATACGGAGGCCGAGCTCAAAATGCTCCGCGTAATAGAGCGCATATCGAAAGAGACCCCGCTCACCGTCGCGCCCACCTTCATGGGCGCGCACGCCGTGCCGCCGGAATATAAATCGGATCCGGATAAGTTCGTCGACGAAATACTCATCAAAGAAATGCTCCCGAAGGTCAAGGCCCAGGGTATTGCGCGCTTCTGCGACGTCTTCTGCGAAGAGGGGGTCTTCTCCGTCGAACAGAGCCGCAGGCTGCTTAAAGCCGCGGCTGCTATGGGCTTCAAGCTGAAGATACACGCGGACGAGGTCAACGACCTCGGCGGCGCGGGGCTCGCGGCCGAGCTTCACACGACGTCGGCCGAACATCTGCTCGCAGCCTCAGAAGAGCACCTCAAAGCGATGGGCGAAGCCGGCACGATAGCGGTGCTGCTTCCGGCTACAGCTTACAGCCTTAAAAAGCCCTACGCGAACGGCAGGAACATCGTCGACTGGAACGTCCCCGTAGCTATAGCTACGGACTGCAACCCGGGCTCCTGCTTCTGCGAATCGATGCCATTCGTCTTCGGGCTCGCAGTGATGAAGATGAACATGACGGTTGACGAAGCCTTGACGGCGTCGACGCTCAACGCGGCCTACGCTATAGGCCTCGCCGACAAGGTCGGCAGCCTGCAGCCCGGCAAGCAGGCGGACTTCCTCGTCTTAGACGGAGAAACGCCCGTGGCTCTCGCCTACCACGCCGGCAGCACGTCGGTAATGGAAGTCTATAAACTCGGCGAAAAAGTGGCGTAAAAACTTTATAAAGCTGATGCCGCCCGACGCATACTGCGGATCGGGCGGCATTTTCATTCCCGCGCGCCGCTTAGCCGCGCGGTCTATACGAGCGGCTCCTCGCCGTTGTTTTCGAGCAGCGCTTTTGCATGTTCGAGGGCCTCGCGCGAAGTTTCGTCGCCGGAGAGCATCCTCGCTATCTCCCTTTCACGCGCCTCGCCGGCGACTTCAAATATTTCGGTCTCTTCCCCCGACCTCTTTACGACGAAATGCTGATCGGCCATCGCCGCTATGGTGGCCTGGTGAGTTATCAATATCGTGCGGCAGCGCTTCGAAAGGCTGCGCAGTTTGTAACCGGCGAGCAGCGCCGTTTTTCCGCCGAGGCCGGCCTCAACTTCGTCGAAGATAAGTGTGCCGGGCAGTTTTTCGTCGCCGACTGAAAGTTGTAGCGCTATCAGGATGCGCGAAAGTTCTCCGCCGGAGGCGTTCTTCCCCACCGGCAGCGGCGTCTGCTCCGGAAGGGCGAGCATGAAGTGCACGTTTTCCGCGCCGTCCACCCTGACCCTGTCGAGAGGCTCGATCTCTATGCTGAAGAGAGCGTATTCCATCGCCAGACCTCGCAGATGTTCGTTCACCCTGCGCGAAAGCTCCGCCGCAGAGCTTGTGCGCAGCGCGCGCAGCTCCATCGCGAGGCACGAGGTTTCGCGGCGCAGCGACTGAGCCTTTTTTTCCAGCCCTTCGAGCTCTTCGCGGCTCCTCTTCAGCCATTCGATTTCGGCCTCCGCTTCCTTCGCGTATTCGATCAGTTCGGAGCTGCTCTGTATGTTCAGAGTCCTTTTGATTCTGCGCAGCGCGCCGAGCTTTTTCTCGACGCGCTCCTTCGCCTCTTCCGTATCTTCTTCGGAGCCTCCGGCGCGGCGCGTCTCGCTTATCAGCGCCGAAAGCTCCTGCGCGCCGGCGAGGGCTTTCTCTATCGCCTCTTCCCATCGCACGCCGTCGCTCTCGGCGCGCCCGCGCAGGGCCCGCGCCATTTTTTCAAGACGTTCGAGGATCCCATTTTCCGGGTCGTTCATGCCCTCGGCTGCGGCGCTCATCAAACGGCGCTCTCTTTCAGCGTTTTCAATCCTGCTGAGTTCGAGCTCCCACTCTTTTTCGCTTTCCGGCGTGAGTTCGAGCGTCCTGAGCTGTCTTATGACGGCCGGTGCGCCGTCGAATTTTTTTTCGCTTTCCCCGCGGCGCTTTTTAAGCGCGACTATCTCTTTTTCCGCGGCGATAGCGTCGGAAAATACTTTTTCAAGTTCTGAAGAGAGGGCCTTAAGGTTATCTCCGCCGCAGGAATCTACGAGTTCGAGCTGCTTCTGCGGCTCAAGGAGGCCGAGTTGCGCGAATTGGCTCTGTATCACTATGTTGCTTTCCATAGCGCGCGCGAGCACGGCGAGTGGAACCGTCTGCTCCTGCAGCACCGCCCGGCCTCTGCCGCCGCGCGAAAAGCTGCGCTTCGCTATCAGCGTCTGTTCCTGCGGCTGGTATTTTTCAGAGATTCCTTCGATAGGGGCCGAGGTCATCACGGCGCGCACTTCGCAGTTTTCTTCGTGCGTGTGGATATCGCCTGCCTGCGCGCGGCGTCCGGAGATGAATTCCATCGCGCGCACGAGGCTGCTTTTTCCCGCGCCGCTCTCGCCGGTTATAACGATGAAATCCCCTCCGAACGACAGCGAGGCTTCGATGATCCCGCCTACGCCGCGTATCTCAAGCTCCTCTATCAAATCAGTCGCCAGCCTCTCTTATGCCGTTGAAGCCCCAGCGCAGCTTTTCGCGGAGCAGGTCGTAATAGCTGCGCCCCGTCAGCTGTATCGTGCGCACGAATGTCTGGTTGTCGAGCATCACGTGGAGTTCGTCGCCGGGCAAAAGCTCGTAGCCGAGCTGTCCGTCCTGCGTGAGCATCAGGTTTCTCGCGTCTCCTTTAGGTATCACGCAGATGTTGTCCGTATCGCTCAGAATAACCGGCCTCGCGTAAAGAGTGTGAGCACATATAGGCGCCATTATCATGCAGGGGACGTGGGGCGGCACGATCGGGCCTCCGGCCGAAAGAGCGTAAGCCGTCGAGCCCGTCGGCGTAGAAAGTATCAGCCCGTCGGCGAGGAAGAGCGAAAGGATTTCTTTCCCAACTCTGACCTCTATGTCCACGACGCGCGCCAAACTGCCCTTAGATATGACCAAGTCGTTCAGCGCGTATAGCTCGTGGACGAGCCTATTGCCGCGCCACACTTGCCCTTTGAGCAGGCGGCGAAGCTGGACGGAATATTTTCCGGAAATTATCTCTTCTATGTCGTTCTCCGCGGATTCCGGGCTGCCTATCGCGAGGAAGCCGAGGCGCCCCAGGTTGATGCCGTAGAGAGGAACGGCGCAGCCAAAGGTATAGCGCGCTGCGCGCAGGAAGGTCCCGTCGCCGCCGAGTATCACCGCGAAAGAGGATTCCTCCCGCCATTTCTCGTCGTCGACTCCCGGCAGCGCTATCGCCGAGGCTTCATGAGGGGGCAGAAGAAATTTTATATTGTTGCTCTTTCCCCAACGCCAAAGCCGCCACGCCATGTCGATCGCTTCGGGCTTCTGTGTGTTGAAAAGCAGGCCTACTTTATTTTTTTCGACGTTTTCCATGCCAGCCTCCTTTATTTAGGATGAGCGCGGCTTTTGATATGCGCCTCCGCGACCATTTTATCAAAATCCGGCCTTTCCTTGAGCGAAAAATTCACCCTCCGTTTCAGGAAAAAGAGGAATTCTATATTCCCCTCGGGACCGCGTATCGGAGAGTAATCCGCCGCCTCGAGCGACAGCGCCGTACGCTGTTCGATAAAATCGGCGAGCTCGTTCAAAATCGTAATATGAAGAGCGGGATCCGTCACTACTCCCTTGCCGACCCTTTCGTGCCCCGCCTCGAACTGTGGCTTGACGAGCAGCACGATCGCACCGTCGTCTTTTAGAAGCTCCTCCATCTTCGGCAGCAGCAGCTTCGCCGATATGAAAGAGGCGTCCGAAACGATTATGTCGGCCTTTTCGCCCTCTATCATCTCGATAGTCAGGTTTCGTGCGTTCGTGCGTTCGAGCGCCGTGACTCTTTCGTCGCCGCGGAGCTTCCACGCGAGCTGCCCGTAGCCTACGTCGACGGAATAGACATGGGCGGCTCCGCGCTCGAGCAGGACTTCGGTGAAGCCGCCGGTCGACGCTCCGATGTCTACGCAGCGTCTGCCGCGCGCATCGACGGCGAAGCTCTCCATCGCCTTCAGCAACTTATACGCGCCCCTGCTGACCCATTCTTTTTCCGGCGCGTCTATCTTGACGTCCGCGTCCGGACGGACCATCGAGGCGGGCTTCGTCACGACGACGCCGTTCACCGAAACGCGCCCCTCTTCGATATAATTCCGCGCGGCGGCCCGCGATGCGGCCATTTTCCTGTCGCTTACGAACTTATCGAGGCGGACGGGCTTTTCTTTCGTCATGAAAGAGCGAGCCTCAGGATATTTTCCGGCGAAAGGCCGCATTCATCCCACTGCTCCTGCCTTGAGGCGTGCGGGATGAAGCGGTCGGGCACGCCGGCCGAGAATACCCGCGCGGCAAATCCGCGCCCCTTGGCGTAGGCCGCTATCGCCTCGCCGACGCCGCCTGCGAGCGCGCTTTCTTCGGCCGTGACGATTCGCGGGTGAGAGGAAAGGAGGGCGTCGAGCCCTTCGCAGTCGAGAGGTTTTATAAAGCGCAGGTCGACGACGGTCGGGCGCCTCCCCGTGCTTTTTTCTATTTCATCGGCGCTTTCGAGCATCAGTTCCACCGTGCTTCCGACTCCGACGAGACATACGCCGCTTCCCTCTCTCAAGAGTTCAAGCTTGCCCCAGGGAGCCGGCCTCCTTTCGCCGGACGACGAAAGAAGGCGGAGCGGAGCTCCGCCGCGCGGATAGCGCAGCGCCATCGGTATTTCGCGCTTCTTCCATTCGCGCAGGAAAAATCTCAGATCTACCGCGTCGCGCGGGGCCGCGAGCGTCACGTTCGGCACGGCGCGCAGCCACGGCACGTCAAGGATTCCTTGGTGCGTCTCCCCGTCTTCGCCGACAAGTCCGGCGCGGTCTATTCCCAGCAATACAGGCAGTTTTGGAAGGCATATATCATGCACTATTTGATCCGCGCCTCGTTGCAAAAAGGTCGAATATATGCATACGACCGGCAGCAGCCCAGCTGCGGCGAGCCCCGCGGCGTAGACGAGAGTATGCTCCTCCGCTATGCCTGTGTCGAAAAAGCGCGCCGGATTTTCTTTCGCGAAAGCACCGAGCTTTGTACCGTCTTTCATCGCGGCCGTGCAGACTATCACGCGCGGATCTTCCTTCGCCAGGGCGCGCAGCGCGTCGGCCATGACGCCGCTCCAGCTCGGAGGCGCTGGGCTCAGCTTCTCCGGCGCGTCGATATCCGTCCCAGGCCCCACGCCGTGGAAGAAGCAGGGATATTTTTCCGTCTGCGCGAAGCCCTTGCCCTTTTTCGTCATAACGTGTATCAAAAGAGATTCGTCGTAATCGCGCGCAAGCCGGAAGACCTTTTCCATCTCCGCTATATTGTGTCCGTCGAAGGGCCCCCAGTAGCTGATGTTCATCTCTTCGAAGATGTTCGTCGGGAGCAGCAGCGATTTTAATTTCAGCTTTATACCGGAGAGCGCGTGCTTGATGTTCTGACCCTTTTCGCTGCCTTCACACTGCGCCTTTATGCACTCCTTGAGTTTTTTGTACGCAGGGTTGACCGCGAGTCTCGCAAGGTGCTGCGCCATTCCTCCCACGCGCGGGCTTATCGACATCTTGTTGTCGTTGAGGATGATTATGACCTTCGTATGCAGGTCGTCGAGCGCGTTGAGGGCCTCGAAGGAGACGCCGTTCAGCAGGGCGCCGTCGCCGATCACGGCGACGACCTCGTGGTCCTCGCCCTTCAGATCGCGCGCCTTTGCATAGCCTGCCGCGGCGGATATCGACGTGCTGCTGTGCCCCGTCGTGAAAAAGTCGTATGGGCTGTCGTTGAGCCGCGGAAAGCCGGCGAGCCCTCCCTTTCTGCGCAGCGTTTCAAAGGCGTCCATACGCTTCGTCAAAATTTTATACGCGTAGCACTGATGCCCGACGTCGAAGATAATCTTGTCGGCGTCGGGATTGAAAACGCGCAGAAGCGCTACCGTAAGCTCCACAGCCCCGAGCGACGAGCTCAAATGCCCGCCGTTTCTCAGTGAGACTTCTAATATCTTCTCTCTGAGCTCGGCGCAGAGCGCATTCAATTCATTTTCTCCAAGCCCGTAAAGGCCTCTGAAATCCCCGACAGACTTTAAAAGGCTCATTGACACTCAACTCCACCCCAATAATCTGTGTTTTATTATGCACCTTAATGGCTCCTGCACGCCAAATACTCGGGCAGAAGCATTAAAAAATCATCTTCCGCGAAGAGCCCCGCAAGCGCGTCCTTAGCCGCGGCGGATTCCCGCGCCGCCATTTCGCGCGCGCGTTCAACGCCGTAAACGCTGACATGCGTCAGCTTGCCCTGCTCGGCGTCCTTGCCCGGCGTCTTGCCGAGTTCCTCCGCTGTCGCGGTCGAGTCAAGTATATCATCTACTATCTGAAAGGCGGAACCGAGATGCTCAGCGTATTCGGCGTATTTTGCAAGGAGCCTTTCGTCGGTGCAGCCGAGGGAAGCTCCGGTAAGCACGGCGGCCTTTATGAGGGCGCCGGTCTTCAGCTCCGCGATCCTGCTCACCGCGGCCGCGTCGTCGCCTTCGCAGCCGAACATGTCGAGCGCCTGACCTCCGCACACTCCGGCCGGGCCGATCGCCGCGGCGAAAGCCCTCATCGCGTTGAGCACATTCTGCGCCGGAATGTCTCTGAGCCGGGCCATCGGAAATTCGAGGGCCTGTACGAAGAGCGCGTCTCCCGCAAGCAGCGCGAGGGCCTCTCCGAAAAGAGCGTGGTTCGACGCTTTGCCGCGCCTCATCTCGTCGTCGTCCATGCAGGGCAGGTCGTCGTGTATCAATGTCGCCGTGTGGAGCATCTCAAGACCTATGGCCATAGGCATCGCGCTTTTCTCCGCTACGCCGCACTTCGCCGCGGCTTCAAGGCACAAGATCGGGCGGAGCCTCTTGCCGCCGGCGCGCAGCGAGTATTCCATCGCTTCAAAGAGCTTAGGCGGAACGCCGCGCGCGCGTATCGTTTCCGTTTCCGCGATGTATTTTTCGATCAGCGACGCGCCGGCGGCCAGCCTCTCCTTTACAATCGCGATCCCTCTGTCATTCATCAGCAGAGCCCTTCCCCACGTCGTTTTCCTCTTCCTGCGAAAGCATCGTTATCTTCTGCTGAGCCTCCGCAAGGTAGGAGCGGCACTCGCGAATGAGTTTGACGCCGCGCTCGTATTCGCTGAGCGCGCTGTCGAGCGGCAGCGCGTCGCCCTCCATTTCCTTTAATATTTTTTCAAGCTCCGCCATCTTCTCGGCAAAATTCATCCGATACAACCCCTTTCATATTTATGCGCCGCGGCAGGCCGCCGTGCGCGGTCCAGACTTGCTCTTATTCCCGCGGCGCGATTCCTCTTCGACCGATTTGCCCATAAGCTGTTGCAACTTCCGGCTTCGTTATGATACAATACGCAGGTTGACTGCTTTAAATGAAGCAAGGAGGGAAACAAATGTCAAAGTACTGTGACTGCTGCGGACGCGGCCCCGTAACAGGGAACGCCGTCAGCCATTCCAACCGCCATACGAGACGCCGCTGGCTCATCAACATTCAGAGCGTCAAGGTAGACGTAGGCGGAGGAGAAACGCGCAGACTTCATATCTGCACCAAGTGCCTTCGTTCCGGAAAAGTACAGAGAGCCGTTTAGCGCGGCTCTTTTTTTATTCCCCTTACTCATCGCTTCCGCCGCTTTCAGCATCTTCCAAAAGCTCTTTCGCAGTCTCCTCGTCCACTAATATTTCGCGCGGGCGCGCTCCGTCCGCCGCCCCCACTATACCGAGCTGCTCCATCATATCTATCAGCCGCGACGCGCGCGAGAAACCTACGCGCAGTCGGCGCTGCAGGCCGCTCGCCGACGCTATGCCGGTCGACATGACCGTCTCCAGCGCCTCTTGGAGAAGCTCGTCGTCGTAGTCCCCGCCGTTTCCTCCGGAGGCTCCGTTCCCCTGATCTTCGATCTTTATAAATTCCGGCTCGCCGAAAGTATTCGTCATGTACGCCAGCCAGTCGGCAAGTATCTGGTCCGCGATCCACGGAGACTGCACGCGCAGCGGCTTCGGATGCTTAGTAGACGAGAAGAGCATGTCCCCCTTGCCTAAAAGTTTTTCCGCGCCGGCGCAGTCGATGATGGTGCGGGAGTCCGCGTTGCTAGGCAGAGTGAAGGCGACGCGCGCTGGAATGTTCGCTTTGATGAGCCCTGTGATTATGTTGACGGAGGGCCTTTGGGTCGCCAGCATCAGGTGAATGCCAGTGGCGCGCGCCATCTGGGCGAGGCGGCAAATATATTCCTCGACTTCCTTCGGCGCCGTCATCATCAGGTCGGCGAGCTCGTCGACGACGATCACTATATGGTAGATGCGATCCTTCGGAAGCACCCTTTCATTATAGCCTTCGAGATTGCGCACGCGCAGCTTCGCGAAGGTGGTGTAGCGCTTCTCCATTTCACGTATCAGCCACGCGAGGGCCTGCACGGCCTTCTTCGGATCCGTGACAGGCGGCGTCAGAAGGTGCGGCAGTCTGTCATAGACGGCCATTTCGACGCGCTTCGGGTCCACGAGTATCATGCGCAGCTCCTCCGGCGTGCGCTTAGAACAGAGGCCGACTATGCAAGAGTTGATGAAAACGCTTTTACCGGAGCCCGTCGTCCCCGCAACGAGGAGGTGCGGCAGCTCTTCGAGTCCCACTACTACGGGATCGCCGTTCACCGCGACGCCGAAGGGCAGAGGGAGGGAGAGTTTCGTTTCGGCGAAGGCGTCGGCTTCGACGACGGTGCGCAGCGGGATGCCGCGGCGCTTCGGGTTCGGTATCTCGATTCCCACATAAGGCTTGCCGGGAATCGGCGCTTCGATGCGCAGGCTCGAAACGGCCATCGAAAGCGCTATATCGTTCGAAAGCGCGGCGACCTTGCTGACCTTAACTCCGGGGGCGAGTTGTATCCTGAACTGTATGACCGTCGGACCGACGAGAATCTCCGCAAGATGCGACTCTATGCCGAACTGAGCGAGCGTCGACACTATCTTGCCGCCGAGCGGCGCAGCCCGCTCCTCGTCCATCTCGCCGTCCCGCGATTCGGCGGGGCCGAATATTTCGATCGGCGGCGGGAATATTCCCTGTCTTATACGCCTTCCGCCTTCGTCGCCGTAGTTGAAGCTGGGGTCTTGCACGACGGCGGGCGTGTTCGATGCTCCTTCGCGCGCGGCTTCGCTTTCCTCGGCGCGCCTTACGCTCTCGAGATCGTTGTAATCTATTTCCAGATCGTCGAAGCCCTCTTCGGCACGTCCCGCGGGCGGCATACCCTCCAATGTCTCTGCCGCTCCGCACGCTGCCGCCCTCCTTTCAAAGACGGACGCTTCAGGCTTCGGCTTTCCGCCCCAAGCGGCATAAACGTCTGCTTCAGCTTCTTCGCCGGGCTCTCTCGTAAACTTGTATTCCGTTCCGGAAGAGTCCGGCACCTTCGTTATCCTGTATCTGGCGCGCGGCCTTCCCTCTTCGTGACGATAATTATCGTATCCTTCGCTTCCCCGCTCACAGAAGCCCTCAGGCTTTTCCTCGCCGTAAGCGAAGTAGTCGCCTTCCTCGAACTCGGAGATGTTCGGCGCCTCTTTTCCGTAGGGCGCTTCAGCGCCGGCATCCTCTTCATTTTCATTTTCGGCGGACTCAGCCTCCTCAGCTTCGGCGCCGTCGGCGATATCGGCGTCGCTATAGGAAGGAGCATCCCCTTTTCGTAAGCGCGGCAGGGCGAGCTTGAACTCGGGCAGCTTTAGCAAAGGCAGTTTGGGCAGTTTTATATATGATAAAATATGAATATTATATGCAAAAAGTATCAAATAGAGCAAAAGGGCGCCGATTATAAACGTGCCCACTACCCCGGTCGTCCTGTAAATCAGCAGGCTGAACAAGGCTCCGAAGCTGCCGGCCGAATTCCAGCAGAGGCGCGCCTCCCCTTCGTCCGCCGTAAGAAAGTTAAGGCCGAATAGCAACGAAAGGAGCAGGAAAATAGCGGTCGAAGAACAAAGATGTCTGTAAAAATTTTCCCTGCCTCTTGAAAGCAGCGAGGAGGAGAGCGCGTAGAGCAGGAATAACAGCGGAATTATTACGGCTCCGCCGACCTTCGTAAGAAGGAGCGCCGCGATTTTCGCGCCGAAATTTCCGGTCCATGAGGTGTAGAGGGAGGCGATAACAAAGACAGTGAAGAGCAACAACAGGACGGCGGCGATTTTAAGCGCCGCTGCCAGCTGAGCCAAGCCCCTCGCCGCGCGCTCTTTTATATCCGCGATGCGCTGTCCGCGTTTTGCCCTCTCCGCCTTCTGCGTCTTTTTCCTTCTTTTCGGCAGCTGTTCTTCCATTTAAACCTCGCTTCCTCCGACCGTGAGCCCTTCGATCAACATCGACGGCTGCCCGTCAGTGACGGGCACGCTCTGCCCCGCCTTGCCGCAAATTCCCGGGTCCATGACAAGATTATGGCCGAGAGCCGAGATATTCGCAAGCGCGGCCGGACCGTTGCCGGTCAATATCGCGCCGCGCACGGGCTCGCCGATTCTGCCCTTTTCGATCAGATAGCCTTCCGTAACGTGGAAGACGAAGTCGCCGGACGTCGGGTCGACCTCGCCGCCTCCCATCTTCTTCACATAGAGCCCCTTCTCCGCTCTCGCGAGCATCTCGTCGAAGTCGTCGCGTCCTGGCAGCAGGAAGGTGTTGCTCATGCGGGGCACGGGGACGCTCCTGTAAGATTCGCGCCGACCATTGCCCGTTAAAGGCATACCGTAGAGCCACGACGAAAGCACGTCGGTCATGTAGCGCTTGAGCACGCCGTTTTCTATAAGGATCGTGCGTTCTGCGGGGGTACCCTCGTCGTCGCATCTGAAAGAGCCGTAGAGCCCTGCGAGAGTCGCGTCGTCGACCATCGTGACGTTCTCCTGCGCTACCTTCTCGCCTATGCGACCGCGGTAAACGGAGCTGTCTTTTTCAACTATATCGGCTTCCAGCCCATGTCCGCAGGCCTCGTGCACGATCGTACCGCCGGCTTCGCCGTCCATCAGCACATTCATCACGCCGGCGGGGCACGCTCTGGCGCCGAGCATCAGCACAGCGCGCCGCAGCGCCGTCTCGGCGATTTCAAGAGGCGCAGAAGTTTCCCAGAAATCTTTTTCCGGCAGCGAAAAGCAGCGGCGCTCTCTGCCCGTCTGGAGCACGCCGTCCTTTTCGACTATCACCTGAACGGAGAAAGAAGAATAAAAGCGCGCGTCGAACGCCGTAGCGCCGTCCGGCTTCACTACCGCGAAGCGCCTGTGCAACAAAGAATATCTGTAAGAGGTCTGGCGTATACAATCCGCCTCTTTTTTTACAGCGTCGTCCATTTCGCGGAAGAATTCAGCCGAAGGCGGCGCCATGGGGGTTTCGCGATCGATAAGAGGCCTGTGCGAATCGGATGCTTTGATTCCCGCGATCGAAGCTGATTCCGCGCAGTCTACGAAGGAGGAGGAAACCTGAGCGAGCGCATTTCCCGGCGTATGCGAATAAAAAGTTTTCCCTCCGATTATTATGCGGCTTCCGGCGCCGTCGGATATAGACGACGATATCTCGTCTATCTTTCCATCCTCGTAATGCAGCGAATGCCCTTCGCCGCTCTGTATATATATGTCGGCGTAGTCGGCCCCGCCCTTCAGCGCCTTTTTTATGCTGTCGTGCAAGAATTCAAATTTGTCGCTCATTGTCTCTTTCGTCCGCCTCTGTTTCCTTATCTTCCTCAATATCTACGCCTTCGGCGCGCAGTGCCGCGAGCAGTTCGAAGAGATAGCGCTGCTGCTCATTCGGAGAAAAAATCGTAATTTTGCCCGCCTTCGCATCGTCTGTCTGCAAAAAGCCTATGCCTTCGGCCGCGTCGATTATCCAGCTTATATAGTATATATCCTTATGCGGCACTGTGAAATGCAGCGCCGCTATCTCCGGCTTCACAGTCCGAGCTCCTTTTGCTTCCTAAGGTGTTCTTCGTAGCTCTTGCTGAAGACGTGCCTTCCGTCCCTTCCCGCGAAGAAAAAGAGGAAATCGCTCTTCCTGGGGTGCAGCGCCGCGAGCCACGACTGCGCCGACGGCACGCATATCGGCGACGGCGGCAGTCCTTCGTTCCTATATGTATTATAAGGGGAATCGATTTTCAAGTCGCCGTACGAAAGATTTCTCTTCTTAACGCCGCGTTCGCCCCACGCGTAGACGACGCTCGCGCAGGATTGAAGCCGCATTTTTTTCTGCATGCGGCTCAAGAATATGCCGGCGAGCAGTGGGCGTTCGTCTGCGGCCTTCGCCTCTCCTTCAACGAGCGAGGCGAGTATTCCGCTTTGAAGCACGACCTCCTTCCGCGAATTTTTCGGCAGCTCCGAACCTACGCGTTCAAGCCACAGAGCCGACGCCCTTTTTATAAACTCGGCCGCCGCACCCTTTCCCGGGGCGACGAAATAAGTCTCGGGCAGAAGGAATATCATGCGAGCATCAGCGCTATCGGGGAGATATTCGCGTACCCCGCTGTGAAAATTTCCGTCGTCCTTCATCGCAGCGACGAAGAGCTCGCGCCCTCCCTCTTCGTAGTCGAAGAGCGCGGCAAGAGCGCGGCTGCCCGAGCCAGGGATGAGAGTGATCTTATTCGCTTCCGGCTTCGCATTCGCAAGCTGGCGCGCTACGCCTTTAGGAGTCGATTTGAAAAGTCTGTAAAGTCCGGGTTTTATCGCACGGTCTATCCCCAACTCGGCCATCGCGTGCGAAAGCGCCTGAGCGTCGTCTGCGACTCCGCCCTTTTCAAAAATCGCAGCCGCTTCCAGCGCGGAAGCTCCGCCGGGAATCACGACCTCTATTTTCTGCGAAAGAGTATGGGGCAGTTCCGGGCAGGCGAAAGGGAGATAAAAAACGACAAACGAATAAAGGGCCGCCGCTATAAGAAAAAGTATCAGATCTTCGTTTTTCTTCGGCACAACGCTCTACCCCCGCCAATCGCATTCCCGTTATTATATAGTAAAATCAGCTTATTGTAAGCAAAGGGCAAGGGCCGAAAGAGGCGCCGCCCGGCTTAAATACAGCTGATTTGCATTTTTCACAATTTTGATGTACAATATCCAAATGATTGGCGGAGGTGTTGAAGATGGCGATGTCTATAGAATCGATTCGGGAAACGGTATCCCTTCACAAGGGGGCGAAAATCTCCTACCGCGCAGCCAACGGCAGACGCAAAATTGAAGAGCGCACAGGAATAATAAAGGAGACATACCCCAGCCTCTTCACAGTTTTCATTGAGTCACAGCAGAGCATCATCTCGTTCAGCTATACGGATCTGCTCACAAAAGAAGTCGAATTGCAGCTGGAACCGAGCGGAAAGAGCATAATCTAACCGGATTCGTAAAAGCCCCGGCTTGCTGCCGGGGCTTTTTCGTTATTTTCACTTTGAGGAGAAAGATGGAAATTACACTCTCATGCCCCGTGAAATTAAATCTGACACTGCGGGTCCTTTCCCGCAGGCCTGACGGCTATCACGAACTCTATTCACTTTTTTGGAAAAAATATTCGGACGAAAGGTTGACAATTTCTCAAAATTGCGATGAAATTATGGGAGATTCTCTGGACGTCAGCGGAACGGAGATCGACGGCGAAAATCTGGTGACAAAGGCGCTTGCCGCAGCAAGGCGCTCCTTCGGCGGAATACCGGCGCTGAAGATGAAGCTTGATAAAATTTTTCCCGCCGGAAGCGGCATAGGAGCCGGAAGCGGAAACGCGGCGGCCCTCCTTTCGTGGCTTGCCGACAATTATGCGCTTTCGCTGTCGGCAGGCGAGATCGGAAAGCTTGGCGCCGACGTTTCCTTTCTCGCGCAGAAATACGAGATGGCCGAAGCGCGCGGGATAGGCGAGATACTCGAGCCGGTCGGGGCCGCGCCGCCCCTCTGCTGGCTGCTCGCCTTTCCCTCTTGGAGTTCGAATACCAAAGAAGCGTATTCGGCGCTCGACGAAATGCGCGGCAGAGATTACGCGCCGATGACGCCGATGGAAGCCGCGAACGAGGCGAGGAACTGCGTCAAAACGCTCGCCGGCGGCGGCAGGAGCGGCCTGCTGCCGAACGATTTCTATCCGCTGCTCGCTGAGAGACACGGCGAATACAAAACGGCGGAAAAAATCGCGGAAGAGAGCGGGGCCGCGGGCTGGGGGCTCTGCGGCAGCGGAAGCGCCTTCTTCGCGCTCTACGCCGACATCGAGGCGGCCGAAAGAGCCGGGAGTGAGCGCTTCGCGCGCGAAAAATGGATAATAAAAACACATTACCTGGAGTGATAAACATGAGAGGTCAAAGAACAGAAAGATTAGTCAGATTAGCTGCGAAGTTTATGCTCTCTCCGTCAAAGCTCATATCGCTGACCGACCTTGCAAATAAATTCAACGTATCCAAGACGGTAATCAGCGACGACGTGGAAGTGATAAATTCCGCAATGGAAGAAGAGGGCTTCGGGCAGATGCAGGTCGACCGAGGCAGAAGCGGCGGCGCGCGTTTTATTCCGCTGTGCACCCCGCAGTACAGAGACACTATCCTCTCCGAGATAGCGGTGAGGCTCTCCGACCCGGAAAGAAATCTTCCCGGGGGGCTCATATATTACAGCGACTTGATATTCAACCCTGAAACTGCCCTGACGCTCGGCTACTGCATGGCGTCCCTTTTCACCGAGACTGAGCCGGACGTCGTCATGACGTCGGAGGTCAAAGGGATACCGGTCGCGATGTTCGCGGCCTACGCTCTCGGAGTGCCGCTCGCCGTCTGCCGTTTCCGCAACCGCCCGAGCGACGGCGCGGCGGTAGGCGTCCATTATCCTACGGCGAACGGAGACGTCAAGACCATGTATATAGGCACCCGCCAGCTGCAGCAGGGCGCCCGCGTGCTCATCGTCGACGACTTCATGCGCGGGGGCAGCACCGCGTCGGGAATGCTTCTGATGGCGAAGCAGTTCGAAGCCGAGGTTACGGGCGTCGGCGTCTTCATCGCCTACGACGAGCCAAAGATAAAGTCCGTGCCGAACTACCGTTCGCTGCTAACTCTGCATAACATGGAAGGGGAAAACCGCCTCAGCGTGACGAAGCAGAAAGATTAGCCGGCAACGCGTTGCAAAAAAAGATACGAGCCGCAGGGAAGCCCCGGCGGCATTTTTATAGCCCGCAAGTTTGAAAGCGCCTCTTACTTGACGACTACGACCTTCATGCCAGTCGTCACATATTCTTTCTTCAGCCTGTCGAGGTCATCGTTGGCGAGGCGTATGCAGCCTTCTGTGACATTCTTGCCGATCGAGAGGGGGTCGTGGGTGCCGTGAATTCCTATGCCGCTCCAACCGGTCTTCAGCCTTATGAACCAAGGGCCGTAGGCCCCCTGAATCGGCCCCATGCCGTCGTGAAAGTCGTGGGACCAGCTTCTCGCGTCCTGCACCTGCTTGACGGAAAATATCCCCTCCGGCGTGCGGCAGTCGCCCTTCTTCCGTTTATCGCCGCTGTTTTTGCCGACCGCGACGGCGAACTTCTCCAGCTCTTTGTCGCCGCGCATCACATAAAGCAGATGTTCGCCTTTGACTATTTTGAGCCACGTCTGCGGCGCCGCGCAGGCGTCGTGCAGCGCGCAGAGAAGCACAAGTGCGAAAATCGCTGCAAATAATTTCTTCATAGGCATACTCTCCAGAGTTTGTTACGTTTACTGCGCCGTGCCGACTCTTTCGCCGCGTAAAAGCACGGTATGCCGCCTGAGTCGACGTCGAATGATTTTAGCGCGAAAGAGGCGAGAACTGTCGACAAGCGGCCTCCGTACGTGATATAGTAAAGCACAGCTTACTGATTTCCGCAACGATTTTAGCCTGACCTGAGAGGAGGAAAACCGCTAACAAAAGAACATAAACGCAGAAAGAGGCGGCGTTTTCTTCTCTCATGCGCTGCCAGAGAAGATAAAAACAGATAATAATTTTTAAAAGGAGTTGGCTGAAGTGGTTGCATTAACTGCGATTATTGTGGTCGCCGCGCTTGTGGGACTCTGGCTCATGTCTACCTACAACCGGCTGGTTAGGCTGAAGAATCTCAACGCCGAAGGCTGGAGCGGCATCGACGTGCAGCTGAAAAGGAGGTTCGATCTGATACCTAATCTCGTCGAGAGCGTGAAGGGCTACGCGTCGCACGAAAAGGAGACCTTCCAGCGCGTTACGGAGGCAAGGTCGATGATCAACAACGCGGGAGACGACCCAGAAGCGCGCATGAAAGCCGAGAACGCGCTGAGCGGCGCTCTGCGCTCGCTCTTCGCCGTCGCTGAGAATTATCCCGAGCTCAAGGCAAACGAAAACTTCATGCATCTGCAGAACGAGCTTTCAAGCATTGAGAACGAGATTCAGATGTCGCGCCGCTACTACAACGGCACCGCGCGCAACCTCAACACCGCGATACAGACCTTCCCCGCCGTGCTGGTGGCGCGTCATTTCGGCTTCAGGGAGGCCCTGTACTTCGAGGCCGAGGAAGAAGCGAAAGCGATTCCAAAGATAAAATTCTAAGCGGGCGCTGCGCGGAAATTTCGATATTGCGGAAAAAGGCCGGCAGCGCCGGCCTTTTTGATTCGCGAAAAGCGCCTTCCTAAAAATTATTTTTTCAGCCTTGCCAAGCGATTATAGACCGAATATATCTCCCTTATGGGAATCGGCGCGGCGCGCAGGCTCCCCGCCGCTACGGCGACCAGCGCGCCAGCGAAGGCGGCGAAAGCGACGCTCTGCAGCGGCGCCCGCCTGATCACCCTATCGAGCGCCATATCATCCATAGCCGCGGCAAATCTTTTCTTCGCCGCAGCGAGCTCATCATTTCTCGGCATCTTCCGCCTCACCGCCGTCTGCCGCGCCGCCACCGTCGTCAGGCTGCGACTTTTTGATCAGGAGGGAGCCGGCCGCACATAGCATCAGCGCTATAACGAAAGCAGCCCCGGGACGACCGATCATCAAAGAGAGCACGAGATAAAGAGCGTATCCCGCGGCGAGCGCGCCGGCAAAAAGAAAGGCCAGGCCGAAGAAGAGAAAAAGCGTGCCGCGTATGACGCTCAGCGCGCCGCTGCGGAATTGCCGCCCTTCGGCTTCGAGCACATCAAAGAAACTCAGTACGAGTCCTGTAAGCCTGTTCATGTAGCGCCGCCGCTATATAAACGCATCAGCCGCGTATTAGCCCGGAGCTGTCAGCGATAGAAGCGCTCGGAGCGGCAGATTTTGTTTTCCAAAAGCTTAGCCGCCACGAAGCCGATCCCGAACGCGGCCGCGACTGCCGCGATCGGATGCTCGCATATCTTTTCGGCTGCCTTCTCGGCGACCTCGCCGCGCCTGTTCCTGTACTTTTCGGCGAGAGGAGCGAGAACTTCGTGGAGCTTGAGCAGCCCGCTCCTGAGCTTTTTCAGCAGGCGCCTTTCCTCTTCGACGCGGCATTCTCCGTCCTCGTAATCGCCCTCGTCGTATTCTTCGCCGTAGCCCCCGCTGAGAGCGCGTAATTGCCCTTCGAGCTCGGCGATCTTCGCCTCAAGCTCGCTTATCTTCTGGCTGCGCTCCCCTTCTTCGTTCATGTTCTCATTTATTTCTTCACTCATGCCAATGACCCCCATTCATGATTGTATGTGCCGCGTAGTTTAGACTATACCATAAATCGGGCGTAAAAATGATAGAATATAGTCAAAATTTTTAATTTCATTTTACAGGGAGGCTTTTTGATGGGAAAGGGCAATGAGGTTCCTCTGCTTCGTCAGAGAGAGATCGAGGCAAAGGTGATCGCGCCGCTGATTCGTGCGTTCGCCGCCGAGATCGGAGAGGAAAGGGCGCGCCTGGTGGCGAAAGAGGCGATGAAGAAAATTTCGCGCGCCCAAGGCGAAGCCGTCGCAGCGAAATTCGGCGGCGGACTTGAATCTCTGAAAAATAACTGCATATCGGCGTGGCACAGCGGCGGCGAGCTCGAAATAGAAGAGAAAAAAGACGACGAGGGGGAGTATTCGTTCAACGTGAAGCGCTGCGCCTACGCCGAACTCTATGAAAAGCTCGGCTGCCGCGAACTCGGCGCCGTCATCTCATGCTCGCGCGATTTTGCGTTCCTCGACGGCTTCGACAGAGGGCTCGAACTGACGCGCACGAAAACTCTGATGGAGGGCGGTGACTGCTGCGATTTTTGCTACAGGAAGAAATAGCCGCTTTTCGCGACGCCGGACGCTGAGAGAAGCAAGCGGGGCACACGCCGGATTCGCGCGTGCCCCGCTTCTTGCCTCTTATTCGGCCGCTTCGCTCTGCATGAGGTGCGGCTCCATCTCTTATTCTCCGACTGAGATGAAGAGCGTCTGTCCCCGGCGCGAGACCAGAAGCCCGAGCGCCGCCTTTTCGTTCGCCATCGCGCGTTCCCAGTCCGCTATCGAGTCCATCTTGATGCGGTTAACTTCGAGAATCACATCTCCCCTGCGCAGTCCAAGATTCTGCCCTTGAGAGCCTGGCGCGACCCTCGTCACTACTACGCCCTCAGTCTCTGAGATGTTATACTCCTTCGCGAGCTCCTCGCTGTTCTTAACGACGGAGATCCCCCTCTTGGTCGACTCTTCGGGAGCCTCGCCCGCCCTCGGGCGCCTGCCCGTCGTTTGTCTCTTCGCGCCCTTCACGCTGTCGATGTCGCCGAGCTTGACCTCGATAGTCATCTTCTTGCCGTCGCGGTATATCTCGAACGGCACGATCTCGCCGGCGAGCTTGTTGCGCACAGCAAATACCACGTCTTCGCTGTTCTTTATGACGCTGTCTCCCACCTTGACGATGACGTCTCCGCGTTTCAGGCCGTAAGTGTCGGCCGGCGAATTTTTCTGAATGTCGGCTATGATCGAGCCTTCCTTGACCGGTATCTTGTACGCTTCGACGAGCGAGGGCGTAAGCTGCTGCACCGTCGCGCCGAGCCATCCGCGGCGCACTTCGCCGTGCTTGATGAGGTCGTCCATTATCTGTTTCGCCATGTTGACGGGAATCGCGAAGCCGATGCCCTGTGCGTAGGGAACTATAGCCGTGTTGATGCCGATGACGTTGCCGTTAAGGTCGATAAGTGGACCGCCGCTGTTGCCCGGGTTGATAGCCGCATCGGTCTGTAGGAAGCCCTGGAAATTCACCCCGGGAGCCTGAAGAGTCCTGTTCTTCGCGGAAATTATGCCGGCAGTGACGGTGTTCTCAAATCCGTGCGGGTTCCCTATCGCGACGACCTGCTCGCCGACCTGCGTCACGCTCGAATCGCCGAGCGGCAGAAACGGCAGGTCTTTCGCCTTGACCTGTATCACCGCCAGGTCGAAGGTCGGATCCTGCCCGACCTTCTTGGCGTCGAACATGCGCCCGTCGAGCAGCGTTACCTTTATCTTGTCCGCGTCCTCGACGACGTGGTTGTTCGTCAATATATAGCCTTCTTTGCTGACTATGAAGCCCGAGCCCTTGCCCCTGACGGGAACTTTGCGCGCCCGGCCCCCCTGCTGCCCGAAGAAATTGTCTCCGAAGAATTCCTCGAAGAACGGATCGCCTTTGAAAGGATTCACCATCGGCTGCTGCGTCACCATCGTCTCGACGTCGATGTTAACGACGGCCGGAGAGCTCTTCTTCACTATGTCGACGTAGGGATTCCTCTGCGCGTATTCCGAGTCCGTTGAGGCCGCCGCCGCTCCCTGCGGGCTTTCGGCTTTTTCGATACCGCCGCCGGACACTGTATATCTTGTCGCGAGATACGAGCCGCACGTCCCGCCGGCAAAGAGCACGAGCGCGGCGAGCGAAGCCGCCCCGAATTTTTTAATTCCGCCGTTCAAATCGAACTTTCCCATGGAAAAACACCTCCGAGTTTTTTTCCCATTTATTTCATTTCATTATAATAGGCGTATGGTCAAACTAAGTCAATAAAGATTATATGTGATTTTTATGAGGATTTTGTGACGGCGACTCAGCCTGCGCTCGCTTTGCGTCAGCCGCGGGAAGCGCAGCGCTCTCCGATGAAAGATGCGGCAAGCCATAAGACGCCGGCGAGAGCCGCGGCTGCCCACAGCACGCGCGCCTCCGGCGAGACGGCTTCGCGGTACGCGTCGAAGAGGAGCCGATAGAGCGAATAAAGAAGCATATAAAGCGGGAAGCAGAACGCGTGTCTCGTGCCGCCGCGCTTCTTCCGCAGATATTTTTCGACGGCGAGAAGCAGAAGCAGCGAGGCAAAGGAGAGGAGCGACTCTGCGAGCTGCGAGGGAAAGCGGTAAAATCCGCGCGCGTCGTTCCGCATATGGACGGTCCAGCAGGGAGGAGAGGCGTAAAATTTTCCGACGCCTGCGCAGCAGCCTTCGAGAAAGCATCCTATACGGCCGACCGCCATCATCGCGGCAGCCGGAAGCGCCGCGCTTTCGGCGAACGCTTCGATTCTCATGCCGCGCTTCTTCAGAGACCAGAGCGCCGTCAGCCCGCCGGCAAGAATTCCCCCCCACGACTCGAGCCCGCTAAGCGCGGCGCCCAGCGCTATTTCACCGGCAAAGAAGCGCGGAAGCTTTTCGGTCACCGCGGCCGCGTAAGAGCCTAGGACGCCGGCGCAGTAGACGCGCAGTAGGACGGAAGTCACGTCGCCGTCCTCCATGCCCCACAGCCTTTCGGCGCGCCTGCGCGTCCATGCGACGAATATAAATAAAGCTGAAGCCCACAGCACGTAATAGCTGCGGACTTCAAGAAAAGAAATTTTCAATATTACCGGAAACATCGTTTCCTTTTACCTGTTGCTGAACTTACCGCGCGGCGGGCGGCGTCTGCCGCGTTCGCGCGAAGCTCCTCCAAGCGGGCAGACGAGCACGCGGCGCATCGGCTCCTCGCCTATCGAGCGCGTCTCGACGTCCCTGTTGTCGCGCAGCGTGATATGTATCAGGCGTCTCTCCCAGCTCGTCATGGGTTCAAGGCTCACAGGCGAGCCCTTGCGCTTCGCCTCGCGCGCTATCGACTCGGCGAGGCGGCGCAGCGTCTGCTCGCGGCGTTCGCGGTAGCCGCCGCAGTCGAAGCGGACGCGGCGGGTCGATATATCGTCGTGGCAGACGAGGTTTGTGATATACTCGAGCGCCTTCAGCGTTTCGCCGTAGCGCCCTATCACGACTCCTGCATCCTCACCGACGAGATTTATGATTCCGTCGTCGGTAAGTTCGGGAATGAGATCCAGATCCATCTTGTCGAGTATCTCATTGACGAAATGGCAGGAGCGTATATAGGAGACCGGCGCGAAGGGCTTCACTTCCACCCTGTAGGTCGAGCCGAGCAGGCCGAAAAGCTTTTTATCCTCGGAGAGCACCGTAGCGTCGACGTCCTCCGGCTTGATTCCCCATTTTTTCGCGCCTTTCTTTTTAGCTTCGTCGATCGAGGCGCATTCAAAAACTTCGCTTTCTATTTCTGGCATCGGTATCTGTTCCGTATCTTTCATAATTTATTCCTCATCATCGTCGTCCGCCACGTTGACCGGCTTGTTTTTATGCAGCACCGGCTTTACGGCCATTTCCTCGCTCGTCTTCTTCATCACGAAATACTGCTGCGCCACTCCTATCAGAGAGGAAAGCCCCCAATAGAGCATCACGCCGCCCGGCATCGAAAGGCATATAAAAGCCATGAAGAAGGGCATTATCGTGTTCATCATCGCCATCTGCGGGTTGCTGCCGCCGGAAAGCTTCTGCTGAGCCCAGGTCAGGAAGGAAATGCCGACAAGAAGCGCGAGGTTCCCGAGGTAATAATGAACGTTCGCGAGCCCGCCGGGATTCGTGAAGAGGGCCGAAAGCGCCGTCATAATATGGTACTCTCCGTTCGCGGCAGGCGCGACGCCGAGCGCTTTGGAAAGTCCGGCGGTCGTCGAAGAGCCGAGAAGCACCCCGAAGAAGGAGGTGTCGGCGAAGTCGTAGGTCCGCAGAACATTGAAAAGTAGAATCAATATAGGAAGCTGTACGAGAAGGGGAAGGCAGCCCGCCGCCGGATTGACCTTGTATTCCCTGTAGAGACGCATCGTCTCTTCCTGCATTTTCTGTTTGTCGTTCGCAAATTTCTCCTGGATGACCTTCAGCCTCGGCTGTATCTTCTGCATCTGCTGCATCGAGAGCATCTGCTTCTGGTTCAAAGGATACAGCGCGATCCTTACCGCTATTGTCAAGAGAATGATCGCAAATCCGTAAGAGTTCGTGATCCCGTAGAAAAACTCAAGTATCTTGAGAAGGAGATCGCTCGCTCCGCTCCATATCGCGCCCAAAACCTTCACCTAACCTTTCGAAGTCCGCTTCGATTTTTAGTGAGATATTTCCTGCCGAACATTGCCGCAATCTCGTCGCGTCCCGGCACAGGGTCGAAGCCGCCCTCGTGCCACGGCCCGCACTTTACAATCCGAGCGGCCGATAGCCTCAATCCTATCAGAGGCCCGTATTTGGAGATCGCCTCGGCCGCGTACTCCGAGCATGAGGGATAAAATCTGCACTTCGCCATGCCGAGGTGCGGGGAGAGGATCGACCGATACGCCTTTATGCAAAAGAGCATACAAAACGTTACTATACGCATTTTCCGCCGTCTTTTGAATCGACGGTCCAGCCTCGGTTTTTCCATTCCTTCGTCAAAAGCCCGCGGCGCTTGAGCGATTTTGCGACATCCTCATAGATATCGTCCGCCTTCGCGTCGAGCGCGTTTTCGCGCAGCGACGCCACGATCCATACGCCGTCCTTAACCCACGGCAGAAGCCTGCGCAGAGCTTCGCGCATAACGCGGCGCCCCCTCGTCCTCTTGACGGCGCGCGCAATTTTCTTCCCCACCGTGACTCCGGCGAGAGCCGAGTTTCCCCTGTCCGTCAAAAACGACAATCGCACCAACGCGCCGGTTTCTCGGCGCCCGGTGCGGAATACAAGGTCAAACTGCCACCCTCTTTTGAGCCTCTTTGCGGCAGGGAAGCCAAAATCCACAGCAAATCAGACGGCGAGACGCGCCCTGCCCTTACGGCGACGATTTCTGAGAATGCGGCGCCCGCTGGGGGATGCGGAACGTTCAAGGAAGCCCATCGCGCGCTTGCGTCTTACGTTGTGCGGTTGAAATGTCCGTTTCATGAAACTACACCTCCTGCGTCTTTCATCGTTATCAAACTATCAAAAATTCTTTTCAGAATAATTAGCTCTCAAACAACCTGTTAAATATAGCATAGAGTTTGCGTTGCCGCAAGAAAATCTTACTTTTTCGGCCAGGAAAATTTTTAAGGTATTGCGCAAGGGCGCGTATATGTGCTAAGATGGTCGCTGTCTTTGTGAAGGAGGTGACGGCATTGCCAAACAAGAAATCAGCAAAGAAACGAGTCCTGGTCGCTGAGAGAAACCGCATTTACAACCGTTTCTGGAAGACCCGCTGCAAAAACGCAGTGAAGAAGTTCCTGGAAGCGGTGGAGAGCAAGGACGTGGAGCTCGCTAATAAGAGAATGAATGACGCTCAGGGCGTATTGGACAAGGCGGTAGTCAAGGGCGTCGTTCACCGTAACACTGTCGCGCGCCGCAAGTCCAGCATGGCGGCGAAAATCAAAGCGCTCTCTGCGTAGGCTGCGAACATCCTCAAAATAAAAAATGCGGAGCTCAAAAGAGTTCCGCTTGTTTTTTATATGCGCGCCCCCGGCGCCTTACCCATCAGCTTTATCACAGCCGCTTCGAGCCCGCGCCACCCGGCGCCGGCGCCGCTTCTTTCTTCTATATTTATTCTGATCAGATCCGAGATGAATTCCGTCATCGCCGCATGCCCGTATCTCCTGTCGGCCTGCGCGGCCATGCGCCAAGCGTAATCCTTGGCGCCGAGCGCCTTCGCGAACGCCGCGGCGTCGCGGCCGAGTCCCGCATACCACGCGAGCCTCATGCGGTTATGCAGGGGCACGAGCGCCGGTATCAGATCCTCCGCCTTCGACATCGCGCCGAGGCTCTTAAGAACGCCGGCTATTTCACCGGTGCAGAGGCCGTCGAGCAGGCGCAGAAGATTCCTGCCGCCGTCGTCGAGACAGAGTTCCTCTACGTCGGCGGCCGTTACCGCCGAAAATTTTTTGAGCAGGCCGAGGCTTTTGAGCTGTGCGCGTATCTCCTCGGGGTCCTCGAGCAGCTCGACTATCATCGCGATCCCCTCCGGCGCGACGTTCACGCCGAGCTCCTTTGCAAGCGCCGCTACCCACATCTGGCGTTCGCGCGGCCAGCGAGGAAATTCCGCGGCCTTTACGGTGCGGCACCTCGCCAGCACTTCTTTGGGGATGAACTTCGACGGCTGCGATTTGACGTCGCTTTCGTATACGAGCACGAGGACCACCGCAGCGGAGGGCGCTACCATGAAGGAGAGTTTCTCCGGAAAAGCGCCGAGAAGCGGCGCCGCTTCCACAATTATATATCTCTTCTCATCAAAAAGGCCGCCGGTCATGTTGTCGGAAAGAAGGGAGCTCCACTCCCCTCCTTCCCCTTTTCCTGCGGCCGCGTATCCTTTTTTTTCAAGATCGGCGCAGCTCTTCTCAAGAAGGCGCCTTTGAGCGGTCCCCGAGGCGGCGATCAGCAGGAGAGCCGGCATCAGCCTTTCACCACTATGTTCACCAGCTTGCCCGGCACGGCTATCGTCTTGACTATTTCCCTGCCCTCGAGGCGTTTTTTAGTCGCTTCGCGTCCCATCACTTCGGCGAGCAGCTCCTCCTTCGAGAGCCCCGCCGCGACCTCGAACTGCTCGCGGACCTTGCCGTTAATTTGAAGCACGACCGTCGCGCTGTCCGCTACGAGCGCGCTTTCGTCGACCTCGAACCATTTGTGCGTCGAGAGGAAATCTTCGTTGCCGAGCATTTGCCACAGCTCTTCCGTTATATGAGGGGCGAATGGCGACAGGCAGCAGAGCAGCGTCTCGACGCCCTCGCGCTTAACGGCCCGGCCTTTGTCGTCCTTCGGAGCGAATGAGAGTAGAGCGTTCGCAAGTTCCATCAGACGGGCTACCGCGGTGTTGAACTGGCGTTCGTCGCGGATATCCTTCGTCACGCGGTCGAGCGTGCTGTGGATTGTGCGCTTCATGTCGCGTTCTGCCGGAGCGCTCAGATCGCTCATCTTCACGCGCCGTCCCGAGCCCTTTTTCAGCTCCTCTACGTTCTGCTCGACGAGCCTGAAGACGCGTCCGAGGAAGCGATGCGCGCCCTCCACGCCGCTTTCGGACCAGTCGAGGTCCTTTTCAGGAGGCGCTGCGAAGAGTATGAAGAGGCGCGCCGTGTCCGCACCGTATCTTTTGATTATCTCGTCCGGGTCGACGACGTTGCCTAAAGACTTGGACATCTTCGCCCCATCCTTTATCACCATGCCCTGGGTCAGCAGGCGCTTGAACGGCTCGCGCATGTCGGAGGGCAGAAGTCCGAGGTCGGAGAGGACCTTGGTGAAGAATCTCGCGTATATAAGGTGCAGGCACGCATGTTCGATTCCGCCGATGTACTGGTCTACCGTCATCCAATACTTCGCCGCCTCCTTGTCGAAAGGCTTGTCGTCGCACCAGGGAGACGTGTATCTGTCGAAATACCACGACGAGCAGAAGAAGGTGTCCATCGTGTCCGTTTCGCGGCGCGCCGGCCCTCCGCAGAGAGGGCAGGTCGTGTTGTACCAGTCGGGGCGCAGCGCCAGCGGGTTGCCGCCGTTCTTCGGCATCTCTATGTCGAGCGGCAGCTCCACGGGCAGCTGATCCTCCGGCACGGGAACGATCCCACAGCGGTCGCAGTAGACCATCGGTATCGGAGTGCCCCAGTAGCGCTGGCGCGATATCAGCCAATCGCGCAGACGGAAGCGTATTTCCCTCTTTCCCCTGCCGTGCTCTTCGAACCAGTCGGCCGCCTTCTTGATCGCCTCCTCCGTCGGCAGCCCGTCGAGGAAGCCGGAATTGCACGCCACTCCGTCGGCCGCCGCCGCCGAAGGCATTGTGGCTCCGTCCGGCGCTGGGCCGTCGGCTGGACGCACGACGGCGACGACCGGTATGTCATATTTGCGCGCGAAGTCGAAATCGCGCTGATCGTGGGCGGGGACGCCCATGATCGCGCCGGTGCCGTAATCCATCAGGATGTAGTCGGCGATCCAAATAGGCGCCTTCTCTCCCGTCAGCGGATTGATCGCGAAAAAGCCGGTGTCGATTCCTTCCTTATCGACTCCGACGGCCGTGCGCTCTATAGTGCTGCGCGACGCCATTCTCTTCACGAAGGCGCGCATCTCTTCCGCTTTTTCGCCGCCGGCCATTTCGGCGAATTTCTCCACGCAGGGATGCTCCGCGGCGAGCGCGACGAAGGTGACGCCGAAGATCGTGTCGATGCGCGTCGTGAAGGCTTCGAGCTTCAGATCGGTATCGGCGACCTCCATCTCGAAATGGACGCCCTCCGAACGCCCTATCCAGTTGCGCTGCATCGTCACGACGCGCTCCGGCCAGCCTTTCAATTCGTCGAGGCAGTCGACGAGCTCCTGCGCGTAATCCGTGATGCGTATGAACCACTGGTCGAGGTTGCGCTTCGTCACAGGAGTGCCGCAGCGCCAGCAGACGCCTTCACCGACCACCTGTTCGTTGGCCAGCACCGTCTGGCACTTCTCGCACCAGTTGACCGGCGCGTGCCTGCGGTAGACGAGCCCCTTCTTATAGAACTGCAGGAAAAGCCACTGATTCCATTTATAGTAGTTGACGTTGCAGGTCTCGACGCGGCGCCTCCAGTCATAGCTGTAACCGGCGCGCTTCAGCTGCTGCGTCATATGTTCGATGTTGCTCCACGTCCAGTCGGAGGGAGCTGTGTTGTTCTTTATCGCCGCATTTTCCGCCGGCATTCCGAAAGAGTCGAATCCCATCGGATAAAGGACGTTCTTGCCCTGCATGCGCAGAAATCTCGCGAAGAGGTCGCCTATCGAATAGTTGCGCAAGTGCCCCATATGCAGCGCGCCCGAGGGATAGGGAAACATTTCGAGACAATAAAACTTTTCTTTGCTGGGGTCGGGTTCGGCTTCAAAAATCTTCGCGTCGGCCCACTTCTTCTGCCACTTCGGTTCTATGGCGGAAAAATCGTACGGCATCTATCTCTCTCCTTAAAATGAAGATTTTTCTTTTGCACATCGTAGTATTATATACATTGAGCTAAGCAAGGTCAAACTTGAGCGCCCGGCGGCGGACGCGCCTAACAAAAATATTGACACTGCCGTCGCTTTGGCGTATAAAGATAACGAAGTTAATGTTTTGGCAGAGGAGAGCGAAAACAGTGCGCACAGCTTTTGCATCACGGTCAATATCTTCGATTCCCTCCGGACTTTCATCGTGCGGATGTATTTCGTCGTGCCGCAGGTCTCGGAGCGTTTAGCCGCGATGCAGTAGTTCAGAGCGCTGACAAAAGGCTGCGTTATCGAGACCGGAGGTTTCTTCGGTCTCTTTTTATTTT
The DNA here is from genome assembly GCF_000712295.1 of Synergistes jonesii. Taxonomy (NCBI): domain Bacteria; kingdom Thermotogati; phylum Synergistota; class Synergistia; order Synergistales; family Synergistaceae; genus Synergistes; species Synergistes jonesii. The sequence continues at coordinate 65,294 of NZ_JMKI01000051.1, forward strand.
TCTGAAACGGGGGTTTTATAGCGACTGGGATCTGGACGGCGGAGAAAAATATTTTGGGCGCATTTGCCAAAACGGCCTGCAAATTACCACGCATAATGGACGATGGGAGCTGTGATCATGGATAGCAACAAATGGAAAATACTCGTTACCGAAAAGGTCGGGGAGGCCGGGCTCGATATTTTCAGGAACGCGCCCGACGCCGAGCTTGACATAAAGATAGGGCTCACGGAAGAGGAGCTCACAAAAATAATGCCGAACTACGACGGCGTACTGACGCGCAGCGGCACGACGATGGACGAGAAGAAGATCGAAGCCGGCAGAAAGCTGAAGGTCATCGGCCGCGCCGGCGTCGGCGTCGACAATATAGACCTCGCCGCCGCGAGCCGCCGCGGGATCATCGTCATCAACGCGCCGAGCGGCAACACCTTAGCCGCGGCGGAGCTCACTATGGCGAACATGCTCGCCGTCATCCGCCGCGTACCGCAGGCCTGCGCGTCGCTTCACGGCGGCAAGTGGGAGAGGAATAAATTCCTCGGCCGTCAGCTCAGTAACAGGCGTCTGCTTATCATTGGGCTCGGGCGAATCGGCAGCGAGATATCCAAGCGCGCGCACGCCTTCGACATGGAGGTCATCGCATACGACCCGTACATTCCGCAGAAGAAGGCCGATTCTCTGCACGTTGAGCTCGTAGACGACCTCGAGGGTGCAATATCCCTCGCGGACGTCGTCACGATACACACTCCGCTCACAGAAGAGACGACTAATATGATCGACGAGGAGACGCTCCGCGCCTTCAAGCAGGGCGCTTACCTTATCAACTGCGCTCGCGGCGGGATCGTGGAGGAAGCCGCCGTCGCCAGGGCGGTGCGCGACGGCCGCCTCGCCGGCTTCGCGACGGACGTCTACGCGTCGGAGCCGCTGAGCCACGATCACCCCTTCCTCGCGGAGGATATAGCGGACAGGATAGTGATAACGCCCCATATCGGAGCAAACACGGTGGAGGCGCAGTCAGAGGTCTCGCGCATCGCGGCGCAGAATATGCTTCTCGTCCTCCGCGGCGAGCCGTACGTGCACGCGGTGAACCTGCCGTTCATGGAGCAGGCCCTGAACGCCGACCAGCGCATGTATCTGTCGCTCGCGCGCAAACTCGGGGTGCTCGCCGCGAAGCTCGCGCAGATTCGCGGCGCGGCGGCGCACAACTGCCACGTGACCCTGCGCGGCGCGCTCTTCGCGGACGACGAAAGGCTCGCGGCGAACCAGCTGCGCCCATACACCATCGCTCTGCTCAAGGGCATGCTCGAGGTAAGCATCGGCTCTTCCGTGACCTACATGATCGCGCCGCTGCTCGCAAAGGACAGGCACATTTCGATCGACGAGAGCTCCGGCGATTCAAAGACCTATAAGAATACGATCGAAGTCGAGCTCGAAACGGAAAAGGGTCCCGTCTCGCTGCTCGCCACGATCACTGAAGAGGGACGCCAGCGTGTCGTCCGCGTCAACGACTACTGGGTTGACTTCGTGCCGAGCGGCAAGCTGCTGATCTTCCAGAATCACGACCGCCCAGGCGTCATCGGCAAAATAGGGAGCCTGCTCGGCGCGGCGAACGTCAACATTGCAAGCTTCGCGCTCGGGCGCAAGGAGGGCAGCGGGCTCGCCTTAGGAGCGCTGGAAATCGACGGAGAGACCGACGAGGCGCTTCGCAGCGAGCTCATGAAGAACGGCGACATGATCTGGGTGACGACTGTCGACTTCTCAAACGCCAGCTGAAAAATTTTCAAAAAAACGCACGCACCGCATTTTTATTGGTACGCGCGCCGCTGGCGAGGGTTGTAGTATAATGATAGCCGTTGAACTTAAATAATTAAGCGAGTGATGATAAATGTTAGGCGCGCTTGTTGGCGACATCGTGGGCTCGGTCTTTGAACGGACGCCGCATAAATCAAAGAAATTCGAATTCATAAACGAGAAAAGCCGCTTTACCGACGACAGCGTGCTGACCATAGCGACTGCGGACGCGCTGCTGCACGGAAGCGGCTATACGTCCGCGTTCAAAAGCTGGGGACGCGCGTATCCGAAAGCCGGCTACGGGCAGAAATTTTTCCGCTGGTGCCTCTCCGACGGCGAGGAGATAGGCGACAGCTGCGGGAACGGCTCGGCGATGCGCGTTTCGCCGGTCGCCTGGGCCTTCGACACGCTCGACGAGGTGCTCGCGGAGGCGAAGAAGAGCGCGCTTCCCAGCCACAGCCACCCGGAAGGGATAAGAGGCGCTCAGGCGGTCGCCGCCGCGATATTCCTCGCGCGCGGCGGCAAAAGCAAGGATGAGATAAAGGATTACATCTCGAAGGAGTTCAAATACGACCTCGGCCGTACGCTCGACGAGATACGTCCTAAATATTCCTTCGACGCGACGTGTCAGGGCAGCGTCCCCGAAGCGATAATCGCCTTCCTCGAATCAGAAAATTTTGAAGACGCAGTCAGCAACGCCGTATCGCTGGGCGGAGATGCGGACACGCAGGCCTGCATTGCTGGGGCGATAGCCGAAGCGTTTTACGGCGGAGTCTCCAAGCGCTGGGTCTCGATGCTTCCGATACTGCTGCCCCAGGAAGCGCTGCATGTCATCGAAGAATTCAACAGGAAGTATCTCGCTTCGCGCTACAACTTTTTCTGCTGCGCGACGGAGAGCGAAGAAGGCAGGGCGGCCGAAAAGGGCATGCCCTACGATATAGTGAAGCTGCGTCCCGAAAGCTGCCGCTGGTGGGTCAGGAACTTAGAGGGCGACGACGAAGTGTGGGCCTTCGCCACGGAAGGCGACGACCGAAAGGCCGCCGTCTACTTCTCCACAGAGACGCCGGTGATATTCGACGAGCTCTGCTTCGATTCCTTCGAGGACGCCTTCGTCGCCCTCGCGAGAAACGGCTTCGACCTATTCTTTGAAAATTACGCTTACTACGACGGCTACGGCTACGCGCCGGCGCCGCCGAGCGGGCGCTTTGCGATAGAGCCTCACCCGATATTCTCCGCCGGCACGGATTGGGAGCGGCGCTCCGGCGGTTAAATCCCCAAAAATGCGCACGGCGCAGCGCCGCCATCGCATCTAAAGGCTAATTGCGCTTTTTCCGCATTTACAAAAGCACCGGCAAACATTTAAAATGACGGTGTGTAAGGCGCTCTATGCCGAACTGATTTTTTAAAGAGGGGCGCGCAATGGACAAAAGGCTCGGCGGGCTGCTGCAGATTCACGCGGCGGTTCTGCTCTTCGGACTGACCGGGATATTCGGCAAATCTATAAACCTGCCGGCGAGATACATCACTCTCGGCAGAGTCTTCTTTGCGTCCTTTTCCATGGGGCTCTTCTTCCTCGTCAGAAAACGCGACGTCAGGCTGAAAAGCGCGAAAGATTACGCGGCGATAATTTTCGTCGGCGCGCTGCTCGCTTTCCACTGGACGGCGTTTTACACCTCGGTGCAGATATCCACGGTCGCAATCGCGTTGCTTACCTTCGCCGCCTATCCGATCTTCGTGACCTTCATCGAACCTGCGATGTTCGGAGAAAAGCTGAAAAAGATAGACGTCTTGTTCTCGTTCATAATGTTTGCCGGAGTGCTCTTGATAGTGCCGGCCTTCGACCTCGGCAACAACATGACCGTAGGGCTCCTGTGGGGCCTGGCGGCCAGCGTGGTATTCGCCTTTATGTCCCTGCTGAACAGAAAATTCGCGTCAAACTACGGTGGCAGCGTCGTCGCGTTTTACGAACAGGGCGCGGCGGCGCTCTTTTTGTCGCCGATACTGCTCTTTTACCGCCCTGCGGCGACGGCTCGCGACATGGGGCTGCTCGTTCTGCTCGGCATACTCTTTACCGGAGTGGCTCATTCGCTCTTTATCGGAGGGATGAAATACGTCCGCGCGCAGACCGCCGGAATCATAGCAAGCCTTGAGAGCGTCTACGGGATCATTTCGGCGGCGCTGCTGCTGGGCGAAATCCCCTCCGTCCGAGAGCTGATCGGAGGCGCTATAATCCTCGGCACCGCCTTTTACTCGACGCTGCGCTCGCAGAAAGAAGGATAGCACGCCTAATTTAATTATTTTCTACCAGGCAATATATTTATCCTAAAGTTATATCGCAAACACCAATTCTCTGTTTATTCAGTCCATGCCGTCATGCTGTTGCAAATACCTTGGCAATCAGATTTCTCAAATGAAAAGTACCGCCCATTACTGAATTTGTTGTTAGTCGCTTGGGTGAATGTCAGGACGGAGATGACCAGTTAGCGGTTTTGTTGATGTTTGAACAGTGCATGTTTAGGTGAGAATTGCCGCGAACAGCTATGTCCTCTATAATTGAGGCTGCGCACAAGGTAACATCTTATATGGTATCTTATGCTTGTGATGAAGTTTATAATATCTACTTCTTAAGAAGATAGTGCAGGTGAATATTTAATGGAAAACGCCGAAGAAAGAGCATACAGACTGATTATCAACGAAATACTCTCTGGCGTATATCATCCGGGAGATTTTTTACTAGAGCTTGATATCGCAGCCCAAATGGAAATGAGCCGGACCCCTGTGAGCCGTGCTTTAAGCCGCCTTGTGGCCGAAGGCTTCCTGAAGAAAATGCCTAAAAAGGGCTGCTACATTCCTATCCCCACGCCAAAAGATGCTGAACTCGTATTCACGGCGCGTCAGGTAGCCGAAGGCGAGGCAACCGCACTTGCGGCGGCGAATGTGACCGAAGAAGATATACTGACGTTGGAAAGCATCGTGGCGCAGGATAAATACATAATGGATGCCGGAGATAAAGAACGGTGGGCCAAGATAAACGAGGCCTTCCACCTTTCAATAGCGAAGCTCTGCAATAACCCATATATTGAAAAATGGGCAAAGAACATGTTTTGGCACTCCAATGTATATATTTTTTACTTTGACGGTTTTTACAAACCATCAGATATTGTTATAGAGCACCAGACACCCGCTCAGCATCGAGAGATCATCGCCGCGATAAAGGAAAGAGATGTCAAAAAGGCCCGCAGCGCGATGAAGCGGCATATTTACACTACATACACAAAACTCCTGCTGCCGCAGGGCATTGAAAAAAATTGACCTGTTGTCTCTCCTATACGTTATAAAACATGTCTTTTAACCGGCAAACTTTCGCCATTGAGTTCCGCCTAATCCTTCCACAGTATAGACGTTTAGCAGACATATCCCCGGTTATTAAGAAGATATCAAATCGCGGCCCGCTTTGACGAGACTAACTCGCCGTTCTCGTCAGCTTTTCCTATGCGCCGCTTTTACACACCTCAAAAAATTCCGATATCCGTATAAATGGCGCGGATGCAGTTTCTTTTATTATCTCTAATGTTAACGATACGATAACTACATTATACATACATACATTCATACATACTATGGATACAACGTGAAATCAAGAGAAAAGCAAGAGACTGAAATTAGAAAAATATTAATCCATGGTCTTTTGCCTGCCTATGATTGTTATAATACCGCGTGAATTAGGACATTAAAATTGTAACATATATTTATTTATTTTTATAGTTGACATAAATTATATTTAATGCTACATTATGTGCTATGCAATAATTCATTAATGTATTCATTAAAATATGTATTTAAAAATACATTAATGAGTTTATAAAAAGCAAAGGGGGAGTTTTTACTATGAAAGTCGCCGTCTTGGGCTCCGGTAATGGCGGATGCGCCGTTGCCTTTGATTTTGCACAGCATGGGCATGACGTCTATCTTTACGACCAGCCGCAGTTTCCCCAAAACATTTCAGCAGTGGCAAAGGCAGGCGGGATCCGTGCCAGCGGCGAGCTTAAAGGATTTGCGAGGATCGCCGGCGCCGGCCATGACGCAGAATGCACCTTGAAAGACGCCGATATAATATTCGTCGTCGGCCCGTCATATTCAACAATTCCCTTCGCTGAGACATGCAAACCGTTTATTGAAGAGAGGCAGATGGTCGTGGTCTGCCCAGGTTCATGCGGAGGTGCGATAGTTTTTAAGAAAACGTTGGACGAAGAGCTTGTCTCGCAAAAGTATATCATCGCCGAGACGTCGACTCTTCCATACGCCGTCCGCGCGGACGGTGCTGGGAACATCCAGGTTTTCAATAAACTGAAAGGGGGACTTTTTCTCGCTGGACTACCGGGCTCGTGCGGACAAAAAGTTCTCGATCAGATAAAAGAGGTATATCCCCATATGAGCCTTGCGCGAAATGTTATGCATACCTTCCTGCAAAATGGGAATCCCGTAATCCATCCAGCAGTCGTGATTATGAACGCTGCGCTCACGGAGCGCGATAAAAGCGGTTTCATGTTTTATGAAGAGGGTATAACACCGGCGGTAGGGCGCCTTATGAAGGCCGTCGACGACGAAAGGATAGCCATAGCCCGCGCTATAGGTATCGAAGTCATTCCAGATCCGCGTTTGGGCTGCATGCAGGGTTATCAGGATGAAGAAAATTACGACCATAGTTATAACGTGGCCAGAGGCTTCAAGGGAATCGCCGCCCCGGAGACGCTGCGGAGCAGGTATTTGATCGAGGATGTCGGGCACAGCATGATAATATTGCGCGCCCTGGCAGAAATGGTCGGCATCAAGACGCCTACTATGGACGCCATCATCAGGATTGCTTCGGTCATACTTGAAGAAGAACTGTTGGAGCGCGCGGATCAAGAGCTGGCACATCTAGGATTGGATAATATCGGTATCGAAAAGTTTATGGAATTAGTCAATAAATAATACCTATAAAATACGCAACTTTGCAATTTGTCGAAAGGGGGTAACTGTCTTCGCCAACGGCATGGATACTCTTCAAACAATATTATCAGTGCCAACTATGAGAAATACCTAAACAGAAAGGAGCTTTTAAAATGGAAGCAATGGCGACAAAAGGAATTTTTTCGTTAATACCAGTGTTTGTCACTCTTTTCCTTGCATTCAAAACAAAAGACGCCGTATTTTCTTTAATTGTCGGCTGTATTATCGGTGTATGCCTTGCGGGATCCGATCCTGCTACCGGCATGTCGAAGCTTTTCCAAGCCGCGTTGGGGAATGCTGATTTTATTTGGGTCATGATGATAGAGGTTGCGGTTGGGATAATGATAGCTTTTTATATGAGAGCTGACGTCATCTCGGCGTTCGCTGAGGCGGCGCGCTATAAGATCAAAAGCCGCCGCGCCGCTTCCGGCATAGGATGGTTGTTGGGAATTTTCATATTCTTCAGCGACTATTTCAGCCCTCTCTTTTGTGGTCCGATTTGCCGTCCGATAACGGACTCGCATAAAGTCTCTCGTGAGATGCTCGCATATACTCTGGACTCAGGAAGTGGCCCTGTCTGCACCTTAGTTCCGCTTTCCGGTTGGGCCGTTTATATGGCAGGTCTTCTAAAGGGGCATGGACCTATTGATTCGGCCGAGGTTGGTATGTCGGTATTTATTTCGTCGATACCTTACAATTTCTATGGATGGCTAGCCGTCGTAGTCTGTGGCCTTTTCGCCTGCCAGGTGTTGCCAAACTTCGGTCCCATGAAAAAAGCCGAAGAGCGCGCGAAGAATGAGGGCAAGGTCATACGCGACGGGGCCATACCTTTGGCAGGTCCTGAGCTCGATCAAATAGAAAAGATTCCCGGCAAAAGAGCAAATATCCTTGTTTACCTTATCATTCCCGTCCTTCTCCTTATAAGTATAGCGGTCGGAACGTTTGTCACATTACATAGTGTTAAAATTCTCGAGGCCTTCTTCGCCGTCATCATGTATCAGTCCGTAGTGATGGCCTTCGGAGGTTATTTTAAGAGCATCAGAGACTACACGGAAACGGCGACCGCCGGCATCAAGGCCGTCCTTCCGGCCATACTCATACTCGCGCTTGCCTACTGCATCAACACCATCTCAAAGAATCTAGGCGCACAGCAATATGTAATGGAGCTGACCAAGGCATGGATGACGCCAGCTCTGCTACCGGCGCTTACTTTCGCTGCCGGCGCATGCATCTCGTTTTTCACCGGTACATCGTGGGGAACATATGCCATTCTTGTTCCGTTCTCAATCCCCATTGCTATGAATCTGTCTGGCGGACAACTTACTCCTATAGTCTTTGCCACAGTGTCGGCAATTATGGGGGGCGGCCTCTTCGGCGACCATTGCTCTCCCGTATCGGACACAACATGTTTATCGTCTTTCGGCGCAGCATGCGACCACATGGACCACGTAACGACACAGCTTCCGTATGCCCTTGGCTGTGCGGCTGCAGCGCTTATACTGTTTGGAATATTAGGCATAGCGCTGTAACAGGTACATAGACAAGGCAGATACGTGCAGATCATTGTTATATCATAATAGAAAAGTGATTTTTTCTTTAAGCAGTATATGAGGGTATATTTATGCAAAACGTATGTTCCGCTAAAATAGCGATTCTCTGCTGGGAAGAGGGGCAGATCCCGCGAGGGTTGATGCAGCTTGAAGCACTTGTGGGAAACAGCACCAATCCTGCCTCTTATTTTTTCCCGGTACGTTTTTGCCGAATAAAGGGCACCAATATAGAGACGGTGCTCGAAAATCCGAGTGAAAACGTGTTGAAAAACATGATAGAGGAATCAAAAAAACTTATAGGCGAAGGGATAGAGGTCGTTACGACAAGCTGCGGCTTCAACGCTATATTTCAACGCGAACTTTCCGCCGCGCTGCCTGTTCCCGTTTTCACCTCAAGCCTGCTGCAACTCCCATTTGTCAATAGCTTTCTCGCCCCCGGCAAGTCAACGGCCGTGATCACGGCGAAAAAAAGGGCGTTAAAAGGGGAACATCTCAGGGCCGTGGGTATAACGCCGGAGATGAGGGTGGAAATTTTCGGCATGGAGGATTCTCCTGAGTGGAATAAAATTTTCACCCGTCCGGATGAATTTTTTGACATGGATTTGGTTGCAAAGGAGGTTGTAGCAACGGCGGTAAAGGCAGTGCGAGAATATCCGGAGATAGGGGCCTTCGTGCTAGAATGCACGGACCTGCCCCCCTTTTCTAAGGCCATACGTGAGGCAGTTAAGCTGCCAGTTTTTGACTTTATCACTATGATGTGCTATGCGGCGCGGTCGGTCGGGATACGGACTGATTGTTCCGCATTATAGAAAATACGCGGCAGTCAAAAGCAAATGCATAAATAAAGATAGGAGAACGAGAGATATGAACAGCTTAAAAACGGTTGGCTTCCCCATCAACGATAAGGAAAACGAAAAGCGCCGCAGCCTGCTTCCAACGGATCTAAAAAGAATCAAACATACAGGAATGATATACATAGAGGAGGGGTACGGGGAGGTGTTGGGCATACCGGACGAGGCATACGTAAAAAGCGGGGCTCAGGTCGCGTCAAGAAAAGAAATACTCGACAAAGATATTATATGTGACGCAAAGATTGGAGACGCCGCATATCTTGCGGAGCTGCGCGAAGGACAGATCATTTTTGGCTGGGTCCACGCCGTACAAAACCGTGAAATAACGGATGCCATAGTGGATAACAAATTGACGGCCTATGCGTGGGAAGATATGTTTGAGCTTACGCGTCACTTGTTTTGGCGCAACAACCAGATGGCCGGCGAGGCTGCCGTCATGCATGCTTATCTTTGTTACGGCAGAATGCCATATGAGACGAAAGTCGCCGTGCTCGGCAAGGGCAATGTGGCGCAGGGCGCGATAAAAATACTCACCAAGCTCGGCGCCGACGTCACGATATACGATATCCAGGATGAGACGTTGTTTAAAAAAGATTTTAAACAGTATGACGTTGTCGTAAACGCCGTACTGTGGGACACGAAGCGTAAGGACCACATAATCTATGAACGCGACCTCCCAGAGATGAAGCACGGCTCAATGATCGTCGACATAAGCTGCGACAAGCATGGCGGGATAGAGAGCTCCGTGCCGACGACGATAGAGGAGCCATATTTCTTCAAGGGCGGCGTAATGCACTATGCGGTGGACCACACGCCCTCTCTCTTCTATAAGACGACGTCGGCCTGTATTTCCGTTATAGTTTCAAGGTATATCGACGAACTTATAACAGACGAGCCAGATGATATACTGAAGAAATCGCTGATAATAGAGGGGGGCGTCATACTCGACCAGCGAATAAAAGATTTTCAAAACAGATGCTGACGTATGTATGCGGCTACCTACAGGGGCTCCCTTTTCTTATTTTTTGATTGGAGGAATACCTTATGAAAAAAGTACTGTTGTTCGGCGCTGGACGTATCGCCGGGCCGTACATAGATTATCTGACACGCAAAGGAGACTGTGAACTGATCGCAGCCGACATTTCGTCTGACAGCCTGGCTCGTGTCGCTGGACTCTCGGAAAGAATTACCGTTGAAAGGATGGATGCCTCCAACGACGTCGAAGCCATTATTGATAGATATGCGCCGGATGTCGTGAGTATTTTTCTACCTCCAGAATGCTTAAGGGAAGCTGTACATATATGTATGGAGAAAAACGTCAACGTCGTGCATCCGATCTATCTTTCGGACGAACTGCGCGCAATGCAGGAAGAGATAGAGGCACGTAGATTGATTGTTATCGCCGAGCTCGGCCTTGATCCCGGAATAGACCATATGGCTGCCGCGCGGACGATAGATAAGATACACGCGCGCGGCGGCGCCGTGGAATCGTTTAGGTCCCTCTGTGGGGCGCTGCCGGCGCCGGACTCCAATGTGAATCCGTGGGGCTATAAGCTCTCGTGGTCGCCGGCCACGCTGATAGCGGCCAGCAAACGCACGGCAAAGATCCTAGAGAACGGCGAAGAGATTGTCTGGCCCAACGGCGAAACATACGAACATCCATTCTTATATGACATTGATGGGTTAGGCACCTTTGAAGCCTACGCAAATGCGGATGCCGCGGTATATGCCGCCGTCTACAACATTCCAGAGGCGAAGTCCATATACAGAGGCACACTGCGCTATCCTGGCTGGTGTGAGACTATCTCTTACATGAATCGGATCGGCTATTTCGAAACATCTCAGAAGGAGACAAAGGGGCTAACTTTTGCCGACTTTACCTCGCGCCAATGCGGTTTCCCGGGAAAAGAGGCAAAGGAAGCGATGATGAGGCGCTTTAATTTAAATCCATGGTCGGCCTTCATCATGCGGATGGAATGGCTCGGCTTCTTTGAGGATAGGGCGCTTCCTTTTGACGCCGGCTCTCCGCGCGACGTAGTGTCGCACTTGTTTGCGGAAAAACTGAATTTTACCGAAAAAGAGCGTGACATTGTAATCCTCTACGACACGGTGCGGGCAAGATACCCCGATGGGAGAAGAAAAGAGTACAAGTCCGTGCTGATCGATTACGGCGTCCCCGGCAAGTGGACCTCCTGCGCAAGGACTACCGGCGTTCCTCCGGCAGTCGCGGTTAGATTTATACTCGAAGGGAAAATATCAACGCCCGGCCTTTATACCCCTACGTCGCGGGAGATATACGAGCCGGTCCTTAATGAGCTCGAGAACGAGGGCATAATATTAGATGAGTATGAGTCGGATCTATAAAGCAAACCCCGGCAAATCAGCGCGAACACGAGAAAGAAAGCGGCATATCGTGTGAACAGGCAAGCGGCGGGCATTTGGATGTCCGCCGCTTGCTTGATTCAAATCTTAAATTTAAATCGCAGGATTATAGGCAGGAATAGCCGCCGAGGGAGGGGGCGCCGTATTTGATGCCGCTTATCTCGTCCAGCTTCTGCACGTTGTGGACCGCATTTATGTAGCGCATCGTTCCGCTCTTAGCGCGCATGACGAGCGACGACGTTTCGATTCCGTCTCCCGAATAACGGACTCCTTTGAGCCATTCGCCGTCTGTGACGCCGGTCGCGGCGAAGAATACGTTTTCGCAGCTGACGAGGTCGTTGAGCGTGAGGACCTTGTTGACGTCCATCCCCTTTTCCTTGCATTTTTCGCGCTCTTCGTCGTTGCGCGGCCAGAGTTTGCACTGCATGTTGCCGCCGACGCATTTGAACGCGCAGGCCGTGATGACCGCTTCGGGCGAACCGCCGACGCCCATCAGAAGGTCGATGCCGGAGTTCGGCTTACAGGTCGAAAGGGCTCCGGCGACGTCGCCGTCCGGTATGAGGCGGATGCGCGCGCGCATCGAGCGAATCTCCTTGATGAGCTCCGCGTGGCGCGGCCTGTCAAGGACGATCACCGTCACGTCTTCGACCGACTTTCTCAGAGCGCGCGCGACGGCCCTGATGTTGTCCGACGGAGAGGCTTCGATGTTGATCGCGTGCGCCGCGAGAGGGCCGGTGGCGATCTTATCCATGTAGAATATGTGCTGCGGGTTGAAGAGGGTTCCGCGTTCCGCAAAGGCGACTACGCTGACTGCGTTCGGAAGTCCGAGCGACGTAAGGCGCGTGCCGTCGATCGGGTCGACCGCTATATCGACCTTCGGCTCCTCGCCGGTGCCGAGCTTTTCACCGTTGAAAAGCATCGGCGCTTCGTCTTTTTCTCCTTCACCGATTACGACTACGCCGTCCATTTCGACAGTATTGAGAATAAAGCGCATCGCGTTAACTGCAGCTCCGTCGACTCCATTCTTATCCCCACGTCCCATCCAGCGTCCGGCGGCCATAGCAGCGGCTTCGGTCGCACGAACCATTTCAAGAGCCAGGTTTCTGTCAGGTGCAGACATGATAAACTCCTCCGTATTTTTATTTTGAAGCTTCGGCGCCGCCTAATTCGGGAAAGCGGGCGAAGACTTCGTCTATGTGTTTAAGATAATACCCCAAATCAAACAAACTTTCCAGTTCAGAATGAGTCGTTTTGCTTATACGCGGGTCGCTCTTAAGCAGCTCGAGGAGCGGTATTTTTTCGTTCCAGCAGCGCATCGCGTCGTCCTGCGCGATAGCGTAGGCCGCCTCGCGGCTGATTCCTTCGTTTTCAACGAGGGCGATGAGAACGCGCCCCGAGAAGAGCAGCCCCTTCGTGATGTCGAGGTCCTTCATCATTTTGTCTGTGTCGACGGCGAGGCCGCTCATGATCTGTATCATCTTTTTCGTCATGTAGTGGGCGAGGTGGAAAGCGTCGGGCCACATCACGCGCTCGACCGACGAATGGCTTATGTCGCGCTCGTGCCACAGCGCGATGTCTTCGAGCGCCGGCAGCGCGAAGCCCCTCAGCAGGCGCGACATACCGCAGACTCTCTCGCAGAGTATCGGGTTTTTCTTGTGGGGCATCGCCGAGGAGCCTTTCTGCCCCTTTTTGAAAGGCTCTATCGCTTCGAGAACCTCCGTGCGCTGCAGATGGCGGATCTCCAGCGCTAAGCGCTCGAGCGTCCCCCCCGCTATCGCGAGGTCCGTGACGATTCTCGCGTGCCTGTCGCGCTGGATTATCTGCGTCGAGACGGGGTCTACGGCAAGGCCGAGCAGCTCGCATACCCTCGCTTCTATCTTCGGCGGGCAGTTCGCGTAGGTCCCGACCGCGCCGGAGAGTTTGCCGACCATTATCTCTTTTTTCGTCTGGTTGAGGCGCTCTATGTCGCGTCCGAGCTCGGCGTAGTGGTTGAGCAGCTTGAGGCCGAAGGTCGTCGGCTCGGCGTGCACTCCGTGGGTGCGTCCCGGGCAGGAAGCCAATTTATATTCGACGGCCTTCCCTCCGAGCAGCTTGTGCAGCTTTTTCATCTCGGCGACCACTACGTCGAGGCTCTCGCCGAGCAGCAGCGACGACGCCGTGTCGATCACGTCGCTGCTCGTCAGGCCGAGATGCACGAAGCGCCCCGACTCCCCTATAGTTTCGGCCACGCTCGAAACGAACGCGATGACATCGTGCTGCGTCACCTCTTCGATCTCGCGTATGCGTTCGACGGAAAATCCGGCGCGCTCAATAATGTTTTTGCAGTCCTCGTCGGGTATGGCTCCGGCTTCGTTCCAAGCCCGCACCGCCGCGAGCTCGACGTCGAGCCAGCGGCGGAATCTGTTTTCGTCCGTCCAAATCTTTTTTATTTCTGGCGTTTCGTAGCGCGGTATCACAGGATCGGCCTCCCTTTGTCTATAAAATATTTTTTATTTCTTTTTTCCAGTCTTTGCGCACCGCTTCGAGCCATTCGTCGTAAGCGCCGCTCGCAAAGTCCGGAAAGGTGTAGAAGAAGCGCTCCCATCTCCCCTTGCGCCTGCAGAGCGTGACCTCGCAGAAGATTCCCTCTCTCAGATAGACGCGGTGCGCCTGCCCCTTCGTCGACGCGAGGAGCAGCCTCGCTCCGTCGACACATCCCGGGTCGATATTTACGCGCCTGCTTTCGCCCGTCATTTTCTCGACGGCGCAGCTTTCGAGCTTCCATCTGGGCAGTTTCGACATAGGATATAGTCCGGGATACGAAAAAAATATTCTGTCAAGCTCCGGCGCTATCTTTTCGTAGTAGTCGGTCCAGTCAAAGGGGATTCTTTCGCTGACGCGCTCCGGCTCCCCCCATATTTTTTCGAGCAACGAGCGCATATTGTCGTAGACTTCCGCGCCGCCGCGCGGAACAAGCAGAGCGGCGATCTTTTTCACGAGAGGGTCGCGCGGGTCTCTGTCTTCGCATTCGTGAAGCAGAACGTTATTCGGCGTCTCTGACATCGAGCAGAGTCTCCACGAACGTTTTCGGCTCGAAGAGCTGGAGGTCGTCTACGCCCTCGCCGAGTCCGACGTATCTTATCGGCATTTTCAGCCTGTCGGCGATCGCTATCACGATGCCGCCTTTCGACGTATTGTCGAATTTCGTCAGCACGACGCCGGTGACGGGCATCGCCTTAGCGAAGGTCTCGGCTTGTATGAAGCCGTTCTGCCCCGTCACCGCGTCGAGGACTATCAAGACCTCGGCGGGCCCTTCGGGAATTTCGCGCTTTATGACGCGCGCTATTTTCGAAAGCTCTTCCATCAGGTTGGATTTCGTGTGCAGCCGTCCCGCAGTGTCGGCGATTATCACGTCGGCGCCGGAGGCCTTCGCGGCCATGATCGAATCGTACACCACAGCGGCGGGATCGCTCTCCGGCGCCTGCGCTACGACTCGCACGCCAGCTCGGCCCCCCCAAGCTTTGAGCTGTTCTATCGCCGCGGCGCGGAAGGTGTCGGCCGCCGCCATGATTACTCGTTTGCCTTCGCCCTTGAGTTGGGAGGCGAGCTTGCCAGAGGTGGTCGTCTTGCCGCTTCCGTTCACGCCTATCATGATTATAACCGACGGCTTTGCTGAGAGGTCTAAAGGCGCGCCCATCTTCGGCACGGCTTCGAGGCGGGAGACCAACAAGCCGGCGAATTCCGCCTTCAATTCTCCGCGCTTCGTTATCCTCCGCTCGACCATAATTCTTTTAAGTTCGGTGATAAGCTCTTCAGTCGTGTCGACTCCGACGTCGCCCAATATCAGGCTTTCTTCGAGTTCGTCCCAGAAGTCGTCGGTAACCGGGTCGTCGGAGAAGATGTTGGAGACGCTCTGCGTCCATTTGTTACCGGCGTTTTTCAGCTTTTCGGCGAAGTTTTTGAAAAAGCTCATTGCTGCACCTCCGCTTTTGCCGTCTGCGCGCCGTCGTCGTTTTTCTTCGGGGCCGGACGCCTGCGGCGGTGCTGCTGACGTTTCTCGGCGCGCTCTTCAACGCCCTGCGCTGCGCCCTCCTTCGGACGTTTCGCCGCCTCCACGCGCTTCGGCTTCTGCGCCTCCGCGCCCTCTGCGGTTTCGCGCGGCTGCCTATCTTCGCGTTTCTGAGAGCGTCTTCTTTTCTTTTTCGCTCCGCCGGCGCCTTGATTATTCCCCCGTTCCGCGTCGTTTCCGCCCATCCGCTCGACTTTTTGTGGACAGCGCTTTCCCTGCGCCGACTCCGCCGGCGTTTCGGAAGCTTCAAAGCGCGGCATCATACACTTCGGGAAAATATCCTGCATCTTGAAGGAGGGCTCTTCGACTATATCTTCGGGTTCGGCCCATTCGCCACCGCCTGAGACGACTTCCTTGAACTCTTCGAACTTATCCTTCGCGACTTTTACCTCTCCTTTATTTGGAATAAAGCAGCGCAGGCAGTTTGAGGAGATGTCGATGCCGCTTACGACGACGTTGCCGGCCGGAGTCTTTATCTTCGAGCCCGGATTCGGCAAGCCTTCCCACGCCTCGCGGTAGACCTCGTGCTCGTAGCACATGCAGCACATGAGCCTGCCGCATATGCCGGATATCTTCGCGGGGTTGAGCGCGAGATTCTGCTCCTTTACCATCTTTATGCATATCGGCGAAAACTGATTGAGCCAGTAGCTGCAGCAGCAGGGGCGGCCGCACGGCCCTACACCGCGGATTATCTTCGCCTCGTCGCGCACGCCGACCTGCCTGAGCTCTATGCGCGTTTTGAACTCGCGCGCAAGGTCGCGCACGTAGGCGCGGAAGTCTACTCTCTGTTCCGAGGAGAAGTAGAAGAAGAGCTTGCGCCTCTCGTGCAGGAACTCCACGTCTATAAGCTTCATGTCGAGGTTGTGCGGCAGCAGGAGCTTTTTCGCCGACGCGAGGATGTTTTTTTCTTCGCTGCGGTACTCTTCGGCGTCGTCGAGATCACCATCCGACGCGAAATCGACAAACGTGAGGTCGGTGACGACGGGTTCGGAGTTCTTCGCCATCCCGTCGCTGTGTTCGAGCGTGCTCCTCATCTGGCGGTAGAGGGTCTCCTGCTCCTCGCTTACCGCGCCGACGACGACCGCCAGCTCCTTGCCGCGCACCGATTCAACGACGAGGGTCTCTCCCTTCTCTATTTCTTCTTCATGCTCGACAAGTCCTAAATAACGCGGCTTACCATAAACCGCCAAATATTTGCTCATTTGGAACTTCCTCCTTGAATAAAGCAAACGCCAAGTCCTCTATGACCGGAACGGAAAGACGCCTCTGTTCCATTATCCGAACGAGAAAATCAATTTCCGCGGCTTTTTTGTAATCGTTCTTCTGCACAAAGTCACGCGCCCACGCCTGCATTTCGAGGTATAAGATCTCGGGCGACGGTTTTCTGCCAACGTCCATCCAGCGGGCCCACTCCTCGTTGCTCCGCGGCATCGGCTGCGCCTTCGACATCTCCTCCGGCAGCTCTACGTGCACCAGCCAGATGCGGCTTTTTATCGTCGGAATAAAGTTGTCTTCTTCCGATATAAAGAGGATGTTGCCGTGCGCCGGAGGTTCCTCCGTAATCTTCAGAAGGCTGTTGGAAGCCTCGGTGGAAAGCCTGGCGGCCATCCATACCACGGCGAGGCGGCGGCGCGCCGAAAGAGGATGGAGCGCGAGCTCCCCCTGAAGCCTCCGGCAGTCGTCTATATTCGGCGGCGTCGCGACGTCTCCGGCGCTTATCATATCGGGATGCCTTCCCTCCCGCCAGAGATTATCGTCGCCGAGCACGAGACGCCCGTACATTTCTGCGAAGGTCTCCTGCATGACGCGAGGGATGACGACGCCGGCGGACTGCGGCAAACGGCCTCCCTCAGCCGCCGCCGAAAGCTCGCGCCAGCCACCGGACGCTTCGATCAGAGCGGAGGTTTCAGCGTTCATATAGCAAGCCCCTTTCCTCGCAGCGACGTCCTTACGTTCTCAAAAATCTCTTCGGGAGTTCTCTTTCCGCACTCCACTACGACCCAGCGCGAACGTTCGTTCTTCGCGAGGGTGCGGTAGCCTTCGTCTATCTTCTTCATGAAGCCAAGTCCCTCGCGCTCGAAGGCGTCGGGCGCGCCGCGCCTGGAAACGCGCGATAGAGCCGTTTCCGGCGATACCGAAAAGAAGAAGGTGACGTCGGGCACGGGGAGCCCCGCAAGGAGCAGCACGTCGCGCAGGGGGCCGTAAGGCAGCCCTCTACCCCATACCTGGTAAGCCAGCGTCGAATCGTGGTAGCGTTCGCAGATTACGTGGCGCCCTGCGGCGAGCGCCGGCTCTATGACGCGTGCGGCGTGCTCCGCTCTGTCGAGCATGAAGAGAAAAAATTCACTCCAGCCGTGGCGCAGCCCGCCGCTCAAAACGAGCGAGCGCAGCGCGTCGCCTCCGTCCCATCCGCCGGGCTCGCGCGTCAGAACGGCGCCGCCGTTTTTATTCAAAAGCTCGAAGAGCATTTTTGCCTGCGTGGATTTTCCACAGCCGTCGATACCCTCGAAGGTGATAAACATAGCTTACACACCGCCTTTACAAATCATTATCATAACATATAATTGTCTATAATTACGAATTTTGAGAGACGGGGGCGTTGGGCGTGTACGAATTTGTGAAGCTGAGCGACAGATGCGGCTACATTAAAAATCCGGCTAACGTCGGAGTTGTTTCTCTCGGCGACAGAGACGTCTGCCTGATAGATTCCGGCAGCGACGGCGAGGCCGCCCGTAAGATATTGAAAAAAATCAGAGAAAACAAGTGGAACGTCCGCTGCATAATCAACACTCATTCAAACGCCGATCACACGGGCGGCAATCAATTCATACAGAGCCGCACGAACTGCAGCGTTCTTTCGACCGACGTAGAATGCGCGATCGCGCGCAACTCCTATATCGAGCCGTCGTATCTGTGGGGAGGCAGGCCCTACGCCGAGCTCCGCAACAAATTCCTGATGGCGAAGCCGACGCCCCAGACGAAGGATTTGGAAGCAAACCTTCCAGAAGGACTGCAAATAATAAAACTGCCCGGTCATTATTTCGACATGGTCGGGATAATGGCCTGCGACGGGACCTGCTACATAGCGGACGCCGTCTTTGCGGAAGAGATAGTGCGGAAATATCACATCGTTTTCATCTACGACGTCGCTAAATTTTTGGAAACGCTCGACATGCTTGATACGCTCGAGGCAAAGATATTCGTGCCCGCGCACGCTGAGCCGTCGGCGGATATACGCGCGCTGACCGCGGCGAACCGCGCGAAGGTGCTGGAGGTCGCAGAGCTCATCTACGACATATGCTCGGAGCCGATCACCTTCGAAAAAATATTGAAGAAGCTCTTCTACCATTACGATTTGACGATGAATCACAATCAGTACGTGCTCGTAGGAAGCACCGTACGCTCCTATATCGCATACCTACACGACGGCGGCAGGATAGACGCCGAATTCATCGGCAACGAAATGTTCTGGAAGAAGACGAATTGAGTATAGATGGCGTCGATGCCCCAAAAAAATAAATGAAGTTTGCCGAAAGCCTAAGTTAAGAGGATAAAACCACTATTCCGCCAGCTCGCGCAGGCGCTTTAAATCCGTCAGCGCGACGCTGCCTCTGCTCAAGTTGACCGCGCCCTCCGACTGAAAATAGCGTAGCATCCTCGTCACGACCTCACGCGCGGTGCCGAGGTGCGCCGCTATTTTATCGTGCGTAAGCGTTATAGTATCGCTTCCCTCAACGGCGCGCTCCTCCAGCAAAAAGCCGGCTAGCCTCTTGTCGAAGCTCTTCCACATTATCTGCTCCATCAGCCACATGACCTCCGAGAAGCGCGACGCCATCAGCCTGTTCGTGTAGTTGGCAGCCGCTATTGATGAACCCATAAGTTTTTTGTAGACCGCCGCTGGAATGACCCACAGCTTCGTCTCTCTCTCGGCCTCTATGGAGATTTGAAATTGTATGCCGTTCATCGCGCATGAGGCGGAAAAGAGGCAGATGTCGAACTCAAAGAGGCGGTAAATCGTGATTTCCTTCCCCTCGTCGGATAGGACGAAGATTCTCAGCTGCCCGGAGCGGACGACGAGGAGCCCGAGGCAGCCCGCCGTACCGCCGTGGAGCAAAGCCCCCTTCGACAGCACGCGCTCGACGGCCGAGCGCGCAAGCATGCTCCGTTCGTTATCGTTCAGCTCTTTCCAAAATGGAATATACTTTTCTTCGATCTCCATATGCCCCTCTTGTTCCGATGTGAATTTAAGAATAATGTCCGCGCCACAGCGAAATTTCTAAAAAAGTTCCTTACGAAGCGTCAGCTTATCATCAGCCTCGCTATTATCGCGGCGGTAACTACCACGTTGACGCGAATCGAATATATTTCCTCTTCCCTCGCGCGCTTCGCGTCGAAGGGCCTTTCGCTCTGCGAACGCTCCGGGAAGCCGTTTCGCGGCCACGGTATCAGTGCGGGGACTGTTTTTCTGTAATCGTCGTACTGCGCTCCGAATTTTTCGGCGAGGAACTCCTCCTCGGCGGGTATGACGATCAGAGAATAGAGTAGAAAGAAGGCGATCACGAAGGCGGGCACCCACCGCCAGCCGACCATCAGCGACCAGCCGAGCCCCATAACCGCGTTCCCCGCATAGAGAGGATTTCTCACCCATTTGTAGGGACCCCAAGTGATAAGGAGCGGCGCGCCTATCACCTCGGTGCGGTACTTCGGGATATAGCCGGCGGCCCAAAGGCGCAGAGCCTGTCCCGAGAGAAGCAGCGCGGCGCCGGCTATAAATCGCGGCATGCTGAAGCTCCCGGGGAATATCAGGACGCCGACGGCGAATATCCCCCACAAGAGCCCTCTGCATTTGAACGCTAAATGGCTTACTTTTTTATTTATTTTCAATTTCTAATTCCTTTCCGCCTCTTTTTCCGTCCCGCCATCTTCGTTCATCACCTTGTTCGCGCCGCCCCAGCCGAGCATTCGAATGACGATGACCGTCCCTATCAGGATGCCGGTATACTCTGATATGAGGCGCCAGGTCACGGACATCACGCCGGCGACGCTCCAGGGGACGAAGAGCCCGAAGACGGCGACGGCGCCGCCTTCGGCAGCACCGCTCGCGCCGGGCGTCGGCACGAAGTAGAGCATGAAAAGCAGAAGGGACTCTGCGAGCAGACAGCGTAGGTAATTCACTTCAAAGCCCGCCGCAGCTATCAGGCAGGGCATGATCGACATGTAAACTATAAGGTGGATTATCGCAAGGAATATCGAGAGGATGAAATACCATTTGCCGGTGGTGGTGAATAATTTTATATTCGAATTGTAGGCGTCGACCTCGCGGCTCACCCAGCGCACCGCACGCAGCAGATATTTAGATTTCAAAAACCCGACCTTGCGCACCCATACGAGCGCCGCGTTCACCCAGTGCTTTATCAGCTGCGGCCGCGCGACGCTGACGATGAGCAGGAAGGCGCAGAGCGCGACGAAGAAGGCGACGTAGCAGACGTATATGCGCATACAGGCGTACCTTTCGAGCAGCTCCGGGTCGGCTATCAGCGAAAAAGGGATTACGAGCGCCAGCAGGATCAATATCTGGATAGTGCGGACGAGCGTTATAGCGACAGATTTTCCGACCGACACGCCCTCTTTGTATAAAAGATATATCTGGAAGGGGCCGCCGCCGCTCTGCATCGGGGTTATCGCGCAGCCGAAATAGTTGATCCAGACGACCGATATGGTAGATTTGAAGGAAAGCCTCTCTCCCGCGGCACGCGCAAGAGTCATAAATTTGCAGGCGTCGAGCGACCAGCCGACGCAGACAAGCAAAAGCGCGCAAAGCAGCATCTTCATATCCGCGTTCTGGAGCATCGAAAAGGTCGAGGCGTCTATGCTGAAAAAGAGAACGCCTATTATCGAGAGTATCACTATTATGATAAATATAGAAAAACTCTTCTGGACGGTCAAAAATCTGTCCTCCCTGCCGAAGCAAAGCCCCTAACGGTGATTACCGCCTATTTTATCACAGCACGCAGAGATGAAATAGAGAAAAACTCCTCTTCCACAAGGGGCAGCCCCTCTTCCCAGGCGATGGCGGCCGCTTTGGTCCGGTCCGATATGTCGAGCTTTTTCAGTATGTGGCTCACGTGGTTCTTTATCGTTTTTTCGGATAGAATCATCCTTTTCGATATTTCGCGGTTGGTCAACCCCTTAGCGAGCCAGTAAAGCACCTCGCGCTCACGCTGGGTTATCTCGGAGAGTGGTTCTTCCCGCCGGTCTCTCTCTTCAGCCGGCGCAGAAGCGCTCAAAACGGCGCGGCTTATATAGCGCTCGCCGCGCAGAAGCGAAAAAACGGCTTCCCTGAACTCGGCGATGTCCGCGCTTTCCGGCATGATTCCCACGCCGGCGCTCTCGCCGGCGAATGAAAAGAGTTCCGGCGTGCTTTCTTTTATAACGAAGAGTATGCCCATATCCTTAGCGCGCCGGCGCGCTTCGCGCAGAGTCTGCACCGCGGCCGCGCCAGCATATCTTTCATGCAGGACGAACAGATCAGGCTTGGCGGCGATTATGCCGCACAGCAACGCGGCGTCGGTTCCCTTCACGACGGCGGCATCAAAATCGCCGCCGCTTCCAAGCACGACGCGCAGCGCGTCCGTAAAGAGCCTGTTCTCGCCGGCGAGTATTATCTTCTTTTTTTTCACTTAAGCACCGCCCCTCGTCATAAACAGAGCAATATGTGTTAGGATTATCGCTGTAATTTTTGCCGCCAGAAAGGGAGTGCTTTTTTTGAAAGAGGACTTCGAGGAAAATTATCCGCTGTCAAAAAAAATATCGCGCTTTGCCGGTGAAGCTATAAGGGATTATAGCATGATACGCGAAGGCGACGGAATACTTATCGGGCTTTCCGGCGGAAAGGACAGCCTTCTGCTCTCGCTTTCGCTCGCGCTGCTGAGAAAAAGAAGCCCCGTAAAATTTACGCTGCGCGCGTGCCTCATAGACCAGTCCGACGGCTCTATGCAGACCGACAAGGTCGCGGCTTATATGGACGAGCTGGAGATTCCGCTGAAGGTAGTGCCGCACCCTATCTGCCAGATCATGGAGGAACGGAAAGAGCGCTCGCCGTGCAGCCTCTGCGCGAACATGAGGCGCGGCATGCTCGCCGGCCAGGCGGCGGCCCTCGGCTGCGGCACTATAGCGCTTGGGCACCACAAGGACGACGCGGCGGAAACCGTGCTGATGAATCTCTTTTACGGCGGGCGCTTCAAATGCTTTCATCCGCACCTTTACATGAGCCGCAGCGGCATCCGCGTGATACGCCCCTTCGTGTACATCGAGGAGCGCCGGATAGAACTCGAAGCGTGGCGCCTCTCCCTGCCGGTCGCGAACTTCTGCTGTCCTTACGGAGAGAAATCGAAGCGCAAAATCGCTAAGGAAACCATGGCTTCGCTGCTCAAAGAAGCGCCGGAGCTGAGAAGCAACATAGTGCACGCGCTGAAAAACCTGCACGAAAACGAAAGCTGGCCGAAGGGTATGCTGAAAGAATAGCGCGCATTTTCTCAAACTACCTTGCCGTCCCTTATATAACGCCAGAGCTCCTCGCGGCTGACGTCGATAAACTCTCCTGAGGGCAGTTTTTTTAACGTTAATTTGCCAATTTTTCTGCGAAAAAGCCTGCGCACGTCGTTGTCGAGTGCGCGGGCCATCATGCGAATCTCGCGCTTTATACCCTCGCCGAGCACGACTTCGAACCAATGTTGCAGCGGCGCGCGCCCCATCCTCCTAACGGAGATCGGCTTGAGGAAGCGGCCGTCGTACGTCACGCCGTCGCTCCACTCTATAAGATGGGGCTCGTCCATCGGCCTGCGCAGCTCCACCTCGTAGGTCTTCGTAAAACCGTTCCGTGGATGTATCAGCTCCTGCGAGAAGATACCGTCGTTCGTCAGAATTATCAGCCCTTCGCTGTCGCGGTCAAGGCGCCCTGCGGGAAAGAGGCGGAAGCGGTCGTAGGAAGGCGGCAGTATATCGATCACGGTGCGTTCGCGCGAATCTTCGACAGCGGAAAGCACCCCCCTCGGCTTGTTGAATATCAGGTATTTCTGAGCCACAGTAGAAAGCGCTTCGCCGTCCAACTCGACTTTGTCCTGCGGGAATACCTGCCTTCCCAGCTCAGTCACGACTTCGCCGTTTATCTTGACGCGTCCCGCCGCGATACATTCTTCGACCTTGCGCCGCGCTCCCGCCCCGCACATCGCAAGGTACCTGTTCAAACGAACGCTCTCTTCGGGCACTACTCTGCCTCCTCATCGCCCATCTGCTTTTCGGGCAGTTTTTCATCATCTTCTTCAGCGCTTTCTTCGTCATGCTGCGTTTCTCTCAGCTCCTCGAGCGTCGGAAGTGCGCTTATGCTCGAGAGGCCGAAAATTTCCAGAAATTTGTTCGTCGTGCGGTAGCGCCGCTGAGATTTTTTCCTGTTCTCCCGATGCGGGCGGTCGATCAGCCCGTTTTTCAGGAGCGTCTCGACGACGCGGTCGCACCTTACCGAGCGTATTTCCTCAATCTCCGCCATAGTCACAGGCTGGTTGTAGGCTATCACAGAAAGAGTCTCTAGCGCGGCGCGCGAGAGCCTTATGCGCTGCATAGACAGATAGGAGGAAAAGCTGTCCACGACATCGGCGAGGTCCGGCGCGGTCGCCATCTGCCAGCCTCCAGCGAGATTCAGCAGAGTGAGCCCGCTCCGCCCCTCGTAACTCTTTTTTATCGCCGCAATTGCTTCTTCGGCGCGTCCAGTCGAAATTCCGAGATGGTCGGCAAGCTCGGCGGCGGTCACGGGCTGCGTCGAAACGAAAAGAAGCGCCTCTATCTGCCTCTCTATCTGCCCGATCTTTACGGCGTCGCTCCTTTCAGTCGGCTGCAATTTCAACACCTCCGAGCGTTTCCGGCTGTATTATGCGCACCATGCCGAGGCGCGACATCTCAAGAAGGGCGAGAAGCGTCACGATCACCGTCTTCGCGCTCTTATCGGCGAGCAGCTCGCCGAACGACATTTTTTTGCCGCGCAGCACGGAGATAAGTTCCTCCATGCGCTCCTCTATCTGGCGCTCTTCCGGCATCGCGTCGGGAATCTCATCCCACAGCGTCGATTCTTCGTCGTACCTCTCGGCGTGCACGCGCTCTTCGTAAAGCGCGAGAGTCTCCCACCACTTCAACGCGAGCGTGTCAAGGTCGCCGATATCGTAATAATAATTATCCTCCTCGTCCGTCACACGCAGGAAACATTTTTCGCGCTCCTCCTTCAGGCTTCCGAGGAGGAGTCCGGCCGCGCGGTACGGTTTGTACCTTTCGATTATTTCGGCGAGTTCCCCTTCTCCTTCGATGAAGTCTTCGCAGTCGTCCAACGGCGCTTCGCCGGTTTCATCGTCCTCCGCGCTTAGTGGGAAGAGCGAATTCACCTTGCGCAGAACAAGGCGGCTCGCGAAGGCGAAAAACTCCGCCATCTCGTTTAGAGTCGCCCCTTTAGCCTTCACAAGAAAGCTGATATACTGCCCTACGACTTCGGTCAGATTCAATTTCAGCGCGTCGAGCTCGCGCGACTCGACAAGGTGGCACAGCAAATCAAGCGGCCCGGAAAAGCTGCCCAGACGGACCTCAAATCCTGCCGCTTTGTTTTCGCCTATATTTCCGTTGGCCTTTGTCTCTTCCGTCAAAATTTGCCTTTAATGAAGAAGGTTCATAGCGCGGTAAACGTCCGCCATCGTCTCCTCGGCGACGGCGCGCGCGCGCGCCGCCCCCGCTTCGAGAATCTGCTTCAGATCGTCGCGCTGCTTCGCAAATTCCGTACGGCGCTTCTGAATTGGATCCATCATCTCAGAAAGGTGTACCATCAGTTTCTTCTTGCAGTCGACGCAGCCGATACCGGCCGTCATGCAGCCCTCGTAAATCTCCGAGAGCTCCTGGGCGTCCTTGTTGAAGAATTTGTGCACGTCCCACACCGGGCATTTCTCGGGCGTGCCCTTATCCGTCCTGCGTTCGCGCGCAGGGTCCGTCATCATCGTGCGGACCTTGCCCCATATCGTGTCCATATCCTCCGCTATCTGCAGCGAATTGCCGTACGATTTGCTCATTTTGCGGCCGTCCGTGCCAGGCATCTTTGCGGCGGGCGTCAGCAGCGTCCCCGGCTCCGGAAATATTTCGCCGTAAAAGCCGTTGAAGCGCCGCGCAATCTCGCGTGTAAGCTCAAGGTGCGCGCTCTGGTCCTCCCCCACCGGCACCGCAAACGATTTGTAAAGAAGGATGTCACCCGCCATCAGTACTGGATAGCCGAGGAACGCGTAGGTCGAAAGGTCTTTGTTCTGCAAATTCAGAATCTGCTCTTTATAGGTCGGGCAGCGCTGCAGCCAGCCGAGCGGCGTTATCATCGAAAGGGCTAAGTGAATCTCGGCGTGCTGCTTGACGTGGGACTGAACGAATACCGACGCCTTTTCCGGATCGACGCCGACCGCGAGCCAGTCGAGCAATATCTCGTAGCAGTTGTCCTTGAGCCTGCCTGGATCCGCGTAATCGGACATCATCGCGTGCCAGTCGGCGATGCCCCAGAAACAATTATATTCATCCTGCAGCTTCACCCAGTTTATAAGGGCCCCGGCCATATGCCCGTAATGAAGGCGCCCAGTCGGTCTCATCGCGCTGAAAATCCTCTTCCTGTTATCCATAAAAAGCTTCCTTTCTAAAAATCTAAAAACCACTTGCGCGGCGTCCGCCGCATTTATTTAATCTTGATTCCCGTTCCAGTGTTCGAACGGGGATTTTCTCTCTTCAAGCAAAAAAACGGGGATTGTCGTCTCCTCCTCAAGAATCTTTTTGAGAGCCGGAAGCGACGCGCGCTCCATCTCGCCGTGATCTGCGGAGACGAGCCGCAGCCCGGCCGCCAAAGCCTCCTGCCTGACGTGGTAGGAGACGTCCGCTGTTATAAAGCAGTCCGCGCCGTACGCAAGAGCGTCGCGCCAGAACTCCTGGCACGCGCCGCCGCCGAGCGCGATCTTTTTGACCCGATTACTGCTGTCGCCGTAAAAAGTAAAATTATAAAGACGCCATCGCACGTGCAGAAGCTGCTCCAGACTCGCCGGCAAAAGCGGCTCGGGCAGTTCCCCTACCGCGCCCATGCCCCACGCTCCGTTCTGCGAGCATACGAGAGGCTCGACGCCCTCAAGCGCGAGCAGCGACGCGAGGACGCAATTGACGCCTTCGGGCGACGAATCCCAGTTCGTATGGGCTGCGTATATAGCGACGCCCTTCTCCGCCGCGCAGAGAAGCGTCCTGCCCGTAAGGGTATCGTCCACTATCGACCTGAGCGGGCGGAAAATGATCGGGTGGTGCGCGACGAGCAGTCGGCAGCCGAGCGCCGCCGCATCTGAAACGCTCTCAGGCGTCGCGTCGAGCGCAAGGGCTATGCGGGATACCTCCGAATCGAGGCGGCCGAAAGCAAGCCCCGGATTGTCCCACTCCTTTGCCCAACTCTTTGGCATCCTCTTTTCTATCAACGCAGTGACATCTGAAAGCTTCATACGCAAGCCCCCTTGGCGATTACCGATTCACCGGTTAATTCTATAACAGCACGGCAATAACGTCAAAGTTGAGCGAGTGCGCCTCGGCCAACATCTGCTCCTGCAAAGCATCGTCTCCACCGAAAAAACATGGCGTCGCGGTATAGGCGTAAAGATATCTATGGCATGTATAACGAAAGCGAAGCCACGCTCACAGAAGAAGAAATTGAAAAGTCGATGTGTTACGGTAAGGGCAATGCAAAATAGGCGGTCCGGAGATGGACCGCCAACTCTTCTACTTATTGTGAGCGTATTCTCACGGATAACAATGTTAAAACCTAATTTTCCGCATTGCGGTCAGTTTGCTTTTTTCAATCTGACAGCAGGTTCCGTCGGCAGGCCGAAAAGAGGTATAAACCTGTCCCAGCCCGTGAAGGTAAGAATATATATCGAAACGACACAGATTATTCCCATAAAGTTATAGTACAGGTCGCCTATCGTGAAATGGTACAGCGGATAGACCGCCGCCGCCAGCCCCATGTAATAGGCGACGCCGGTGTGCCAAGGTATCAGAGCCGCCGAATGTACGCCGACCGCGTCTGAAAAAAGAGCGTTCCTGTTGCGCAATTTGTATTTATCCTCTTCGGAGCCTTCTACATTATCGTTGATGATATCCTTAAGAACAGGCCCAACCGTAGCCATCTGTGACATCTCTTCATTAACGGCGGCGTTGATTATCAAGCAGAGAAGCCCGTTGCAGACCACGAGATGACGGACTCGGCGGCTGATTCTGACAAAGAATTTAGCCAGCGGTCCGAATGCGTCCATTCTGCGCATAACCGCCCCAAATCCCATAGCCCAGAAAAGCATGATGACCGCCCAGCTTCCCGCGCTTTCAAAACCCGACTGTACAAGCCTTATAACGTCTTTTAGGGATGTGACCGTGCCTGCGCTGTAGCCAAATGCGATCGCGCAGACTATTCCTGTTGAAAGGCAGGTGATAGTATCTACGCGCATAATTGCCATGGTGATAACGATTATTACGGGGATTATCATATAAAGAGGCACGCCGTCTCTGACTTGCGCAAGCAGCGTCAGCACGGAAGGACGCTCCTCTTCTATGACCTTTATCGTCTCCTGCGACATCGAAGACAATATCTGTGAGGGGTCTCCGCTTGTTTCTGGGAGCCCCATCGATACGCTGACGACGTAGAAAAGTATTGCGGAGGCTATCACGCATAAGACGGACCACGGCCCCTGAGCTCTCACCCTGTCGACGACTTTGACTCCCTGTAGCCCCGAACTGAGTATAGTCGTATCGGAAATCAGGCCGATGTTGTCGCCGAATGCAGAGCCGCCCACAGCAGCTGCGAATGTCATAGCAGGATTACCACCGACTACGTTGCAGAGCCAGATGAATATCGGTATGCAGGCCGCGAACGTCCCCCACGATGTTCCGGTGGAGACTGAGAGCGCGCAAGTAGTGAGAAATGCAACGACGGCTACCGTCTTGCCGGTAACGCCGAAGTTAATGAACAACGAAATGGCTGCCGCACCGACGCCGGTGCTCATAAATATCTCAGCCAGAGCATAGGCAAGCATCAGGATAAAGGCAAGAAGGGTAGCCTCTTTCGCCCCTTCCACGGCCTCGTTCATGATGTCGGCGAACTTCATTTTTTCTGTGAATTTACAAATAAAAGCCGCGACAAAAAGACCCACAGAGGCGGAAATGAGGATATCTACGCCGTTCACCACCATTGCCGCAAGCAGAATTACAGGAGAAAATTTTAAAAATGCCAACATTTTAGCGCCTCCTCGTTTCTCAGTAAAATATTTTTATTTTGTGTCCTTTATCAGCGTCAGCAGATCGCTGTAAAGACCATAGGCGGTTTGAAGTATCCCCGGGTCGGTCTGCACGATGGATATCTCGCCGGCGAGGTCGGTGTATAGCGTTATCGCCGCCGACGTGCCGTTGACGTTCGCCAACGGATCGTTCAGAGGGAGCAGTTCTGGCCTAACGCTCAATCTGACGCCGCTATTTTCGACGTCAGGCTCGGCGCGACAGATGTACTTTATCCGGCAGCCCTTTTCACGCGCGGCTTCGATATCGCCGCAGCCGATTTTCGCAACGCTTTCCACTTGGGCCTGCCGGGGATTCGTTTTCGCCTTCATCAGGATGTTGGCCAGCGCGCAAATCTTTGCCGCGCCATCCCAGCCTTCTACATCCATCGATGGGTCTGCTTCGGCGAGCTGCCTGCGCTGCGCTTCTTTGATGGCCTCCTCGTATGTACCCCCCTTTTCCAATTCGCCGAGAATAAAGTTCGTCGTGCCGTTAAGTATCCCCTTTATGCCGAAGATTTTGTTGCTGCGCAGCGTCTCTTTCACAAGATTGAAGATCGGTGTACCATCCATGACGATTGTCTCATAAAGGAACATCCGCCCCTTTTCCTTCGCCAGCGCATCGATCTCGTCGAAGCGCCACGCCTCCGGCCCTTTGTTGGCGGTTATCACATGCATGCCGCGGTCCAGGGCCTCTTTGATGTAGCTCGCCGCAGGTTCGCCGTCGTCAATGGAGAGCGTCGTAAGTTCGATGAGCAGTTCTGCGTCGGCTTCTTCGATCATCGTCTTTGTATCGCAGCGGACAAACGACGGGTCGGCTTCATCGAAGCGCCCAAGCTTTTCGTTCATTGCCAACACCTTTTCAAGGTTTAGCCCGTTCGGATTCATCAGCGTGCCCTTAGAGCGCGTGCAGACTGCCGTCAGACACATTTCACACCCGTAGACGGCGGCAAGTTCCACGCTCTTTTCCAGGAGCAGACGAGTGAATCTCACGCCGACATTGCCAAAGCCGGCCATGCAGTATTTGATGACTCTGTTCATGATTTTTCTCCTTTTTGTCATATACGCAGTACTCTTAGCTCATAAATCGTTTTTCAACGAAAGGGTTTTCTGTGGAGAAGAGCATCGCCTGGTAGCGGAGGGTGAATGCCGCTATGTCTCCCAGTCTGTAACTTTCGGCGCTCTCCTGAATGTCTATTATCATGTGGTCGCTGCTTGCTCCGAGGATTTTTATTCCAGCGTCGTCGGGGATGAGTTTGTACGCATCGCCGATGTCGAACGCACCTATGGCCAGCAGCGCGCGGCGGCGGACGCCGCGGTCTTCATAATGGACGTATGAGCCGAAGCAGTTTGTCCCCAGCTTTCCTATCGGGTGAGTGGGTTTTTCGCCTATCTCGATTATCTCCGCTTTAAGCACGAGGCCTCTGTTTGAAAGGCCTTCTATCGGACACTGCCCGCGTTCGATGAAGTCGCAGGGGACGACGTTGGCCTCGCCTATGCGAAGGTTGTTTATCTTTTTAGGCATTCCGCCGCTCATCATGAGCGGTATGGAGGTGGTGCCGCCGCCCGATACAACTTCAAGCTCCCTGCCGATGACTTCTTCTATTTTCATTGCATCGGCGGAAAGCAGGGAGAGGTTTTCTGCCGTCGGAATGACGGAGCCGTAGCAGGTGAGGTTTGTACCCGCGCCGTAAAGGCGCAGGTTTTTGAGTTCCCGCTCAATGTAGACCGCCGTCTCGATAAATTCACGGCTGTCAAAAATCCCTTCCCGCAAGTCGCCGAGATCCCTCATCAGGATCACATTGTGGACGACGTCGGCAGTCTCCGCCGCGCGGTCGAGCGCGCGCATGGTTTCAATTTCGGAGTTGAGGCTGATATCGCAGAGCTTTACGACGTCGGCCGCTTCGGAGAGCATCGGGATGCGCAGCCCAAGCGTCTTTACCGGAAGTCCCGCTTCTTTCACGGCGGCCAGATGCGGCAGCCTTGAGCTCGCGAG
>NZ_JMKI01000052.1 GCF_000712295.1 Synergistes jonesii
ACCAAGAGCTGCGAAACTAACGCTTCAAAAAAGGCAAAAGGAGCGAATGAAAATTCGCTTCACTTGCAGAAGCTGACGCAACGCCCTAAGCCTTTGGGGGTAGAGTTTAGCTTTTGCAATCAACCGCCGCCGGCCGCACAGAAAATTCTTGACAGCGCCGGCAGGAGTCTGTATAATTTCTCACGTTGTCTATGGGGATATAGCTCAGTTGGGAGAGCGCTTGAATGGCATTCAAGAGGTAAGGGGTTCGAATCCCCTTATCTCCACCATGAAGATTAAGCGCCGGCGTGGCTTTTCGCGCCGGCGCTTTTTATTTTCAATAGATTTTTTCTTTTTTCTACCGTGTTTTCTACCGTCAGTTTTTTATGCTTACTATAGTTTTACATAGGAGAAATCGCTCTCGTGGTTATGAGGAAAAGAAAAAAGAGGCCGTTGAGAAAATCAACACCTCTAAATGAAGGAGATTCCGCCCCGATTTTATTTTCCTTCCCGCTCCGCCATCAGGCGCGCAAGCGAGTCCAGTATTACGCGCCCATCGTCGGCGGTTTCCAGCTTGCCAGACCGAACGAGCTGCCCTACATACTGGCGGGATACGCCCAGGCGCCGTGCCGCTTCGGCGCGCGTGACGCTGCCGACTCGAGCCAGCACGCGCGCCGCCACCCATTCGCGCGGCACGAGATAGAAGCGCCCGATGCGCTGGGCGCCGGGAACGCGGCCTTTCGCGCAGAGATGCGACAAATGCGCCCGCGTGACGCCGATAATCTGCGCCGCGCTGGAGACGGACATGTATTCATCAGTTACGGAGGATTTTTCTTTTTCCTCAAGTCGGCGCATGGCGAAAAATACGCCGCCCGACACCCTGCCAAGATAGATGTTGGTCAGCCCCTCCGCTTCAGGGTGTATGTTCACGAAGAACTCCTCCGGCAGCTCCGGCGTCCCCTCTCTGTTTTTGAGCGGGTAGAACATTTTCGCGGGACGCCCCTGCACGACGACGAGAAACACTGTACCGTCGCCGGTATAATCCGCTTCGGCCGGCGTGCCGGCGAGCGGGAATTTCTTTATGATTATTTTTTTATCTTTGTCGCTTAACGCTGAAACTGGAAAATACTTTATCATTTTGCTTCTCCTTTATTTTTCTTCACCGCCCGTATCACCGCCGGCAGTTCGTCGTCCGGTCGGACGTTTATCGGGATCGGCGGTATCCAACGGTGTACGAAGCGCCGCTTTTCCGGCTCTTTTCTCGCGCCCGTCCAAAAACCGTGCCAATGGGCGCGGCGGATATGCGGGCGCACTGTCCGCCCTGTCGGCGTTCCGTCGCCGGTATGCCCGCGGCTTTCCGTCGGCGGCGCGAATGACCGTATGGCGGCGCCGATGCGCGCGCCGACGCCCCATTCTGTCGGAGCAGGGCGCGGCAGCCACATTCTGCGCCCGCCTTTCAGTCTTGCGGGCGGTTTCAGCGGCGGGGGGACGCGCCCGTCGTCGTAGTCCGGCTCGTCGCTGCACAGATAGGCGAGCAGCGTGAAAACGAAACGCAGCAGCGCGTCCATCTGGAGATACACCCCGCCGTTCGCTTCCAAGAAGTCTATTATGCCTCTTATGTTTTCGCCGACGCTTTCGCCGAAGAGAACTGTATGCGGAAACGGCATGCCAAGCCCGATGTCGCACAGCAGCATCAGACGTGACGGCGCGCCGCCTTCTCCGTCGTCGCTCCACAGGCGAGCGAAGAATCCGTCGAGATGGCATCGCCCCGCCGTCTCTACCCATATGCTGGGCTCCGGCAGGCGCGCGAATATTTCGCACGGCGTATTTTCCGGCACGCCGCCGGACGCGAGCTCGTCCAACAGCGTTGGGTCGAAACGGTATATCCCTTTCGACAGCCGCCACTGCGCGAGGTGATAGGCGATGTCTGCCGCCATGCGCGCGTCGTCTTCATCGCCTCCGTCCGTCGGGCGCCACGCCGCGTTCCATGTCGCCATCGGCACCATATGCGCGGGCAGCCCCGCCGCCCGCTCGATGCTCTCCCAGAAGGAGCGCACGGGCCGCCCCTGAAACTGCATGTGTTTCGCGCGCGCCTCGAATGTTTCGAGGATTGCGACGGGACGCGGTTTTTCGATCATGTTGCCCTCCTCCTACATTGGGCTATAGCCGATAGCCGTACTCGCCGAAAAGCGGCGAGTAATCCACGGGGTTCTCCATCTCTTCGGGCGTTATGATTTTCGTCGTGTCGGCGGCTTCGTCGACGCAGTCGTAATACAGCCAGCAGAATATCCAGTGCCACGAGCGGGCGAGTTTTTCGCGGGCATCTGGTTCCATGTCGCGTGGAAGTTCTTCCATCTTCTCTCTATATATCTCGTTTCTCCATACATTCAGGCTGAGCTGTGCCCAGTGCACTACCGCCAGCTTTTTCAGCAGCCCACAGCGACGCGCMTCTCCTGACCCCAGGCGGATAATCGGCGACTTCTTCTCGCGAACGAGCGCGTTCCACTTCGTGAT
>NZ_JMKI01000053.1 GCF_000712295.1 Synergistes jonesii
AGTCTTGCGACCGTAGTCCCCAGGCGGGACACTTATCGCGTTAGCTGCGGCACGGAGTAACTGCTTACCCCACACCCAGTGTCCATCGTTTACGGCCAGGACTACCGGGGTATCTAATCCCGTTCGCTGCCCTGGCTTTCGCACATGAGCGTCAGTCTTGTGCCAGGAAGCCGCCTTCGCCACCGGTGTTCCTCCCGATATCTACGCATTTCACCGCTACACCGGGAATTCCGCTTCCCTCTCACATACTCTAGATTATCAGTTTCAACTGTGATGCAAAGGTTGAGCCTCTGCCTTTTACAGCCGACTTGATTATCAGCCTGCGTGCGCTTCACGCCCAGTAATTCCGGACAACGCTTGCCACCTACGTATTACCGCGGCTGCTGGCACGTAGTTTGCCGTGGCTTTCTCTTGCGGTACCGTCACTCGCTTCTTCCCGCAAAACAGGGCTTTACATCCCGAAGGATTTCTTCACCCACGCGGCGTCGCTGGGTCAGGGTTTCCCCCATTGCCCAATATTCCCCACTGCTGCCTCCCGTAGGAGTCTGGACCGTCTCTCAGTTCCAATGTGGCCGGTCAACCTCTCAGTCCGGCTATCCGTCTTCGCCTTGGAGGGCCTTTACCCCTCCAACTAGCTGATGGAACGCGAGTCTCTCTGTTACCGGATCGCTCCTTTTACCTCTCGGCTTATGGGGTATTAGCTGACGTTTCCATCCGTTGTCCCCCTGTAACTGACAAGTCCTCACGCGTTACTCACCCGTCCGCCACTAAAATCATGTCTAAGCAAGCTTCTACATGATCCCCGTTCGACTTGCATGTGTTAGGCGCGCCGCCAGCGTTCGTCCTGAGCCAGGATCAAACTCTCCGTTTGATGCTGACATCTCATTCGCTGGAATTAACTTGGTAATTCTTTTATCTCTTATACACCGTATTCTATTGACATGGTTCGGTCGTTGATATTTCTCAAAAAATGTCTCGTATCGACGACAAAAGGTATTGTATTACGCTTTCCTCAAAAAAGCAACCCCCGATTTTTGATTCCAGCCCGTTTTTTTGTTGACCTCAGCTTTCTTTGTTTGCCGACGCTTTATGATATAATGCGCTGATAGAAGGTATTTGCCGGAGGTATTTTTTGACTATGTCTTCAACTGCCCGTCAAGACACCGATTTTTCTATAGAACATAAGCCAAAGAAAAGGCCCTTTATCCTTTCGTTCTTCTCCTCCCTTCTGCTCCTTGCTGTGCTGCTTTGCGCGGCCGGCGCGGTCGCGATGATATTTTTTCTGAAGGACGTCACCTCTTCGCTTCCCTCTTACCAGGATATGCTGGATCATCAGCCGAGCCTCGCCACGACTCTCTACGACAGAAACGGAAAGGTGATTACGCAGCTTTTCCAGGAAAACAGGACGTGGGTGAAGCTCGACGCGGTCTCTCCGTGGATGGTGAAGGCCATCTTGGCCGCCGAAGACAGCTCTTTCTACGAGCATTCCGGCATAAGGCCGGTCGCCGTCATCCGCGCCGGGCTCGTCGATATTTTTCACAGAGGCGCGAAGCAGGGCGCGAGCACTATCACGCAGCAGCTCGCAAGGAATCTTTTCCTGTCGAGCGAGAAGACTATTATAAGGAAGGCCAAGGAGGCTGTGCTCGCCCTGAGGCTGGAGCGCATCTACACCAAGGACCAGCTTCTTGAGATGTATTTGAATACCATTTATATGGGGCACGGCGCCTACGGTATAGAGGCGGCGGCGAAAACTTATTTTGGGAAGCAGCCTAAGGAGCTCGGGATAGACGAATCGGCAGTTCTTGCAGGGCTGGTCGCCGCACCTGAAAAGTATTCGCCTTTCAGGCACGCAAAGAATTCGCATGTGCGCAAGGCTTACGTTATGCGCAGGATGCTCGACCTCGACTGGATATCCAACGAGGATTACAAGAGGCTGATAGATAAAAAGCCGGCGCTCGTGAAGCGTAGGAACAGGGAGACGAGTTCGCTTTCTCTCGACGGAGCTCCTTATTTCGTTTCGTACATTCTTTTCAATCAGCTGCTGCCGGTCTACGGCACGGATAAAATTTACCGAGGGGGGCTGAAGATTCATACGACGATCGACCTCGACATTCAGCGAAAGGCCGAGGAGATCGTTTCAAAGATGCCGCACGAGGGCGCGCTCGCGGCCATCGATCCGAACACGGGGGAGATCATCGCGCTCGTAGGCGGGCGCGATTTCAACAAGAGCAAGTTCAACCGCGCGACTCAAGCGTACAGACAGCCGGGCTCCGCTTTTAAACCGTTCGTCTACGCCGCCGCGATCGAGCAGGGCTATCGCGGAATCGATCACATCCTCGACGCGCCTCTCGAATTTTCAAACGGTTGGTCGCCGACTAATTACTCGTCGAACAAGTACGACGGAGAGGTCACTTTGATGACGGCGCTCGCTAAGTCTATCAACACCTCCGCGGTGCGCCTCGCGCAAATCGACGGCATAGAGCGCGTGGCGGGGATCGCGCGTCGCCTCGGCATCACGACGCCCTATCTGCCCGACGATCTGTCGCTTGCGCTCGGCTCGGCGAGCCTGACGCCGCTCGAGCTGCTCGTCGCCTACTCGGCCTTCGCAAACAACGGCTATCGCGTGAAGCCTTACTCCGTCAGAGAGGTCCTTTCGCGCAACGGCGACTCGCTCGAACAGAACGGACCGAGCATGGAGAGCGAAATTTCTTCGACGACGGCGGTAGAGGTGCGTTCGATGCTTCAGCAGGTCACGGCGTGGGGAACTGGGACGCGCGCTAAGATAGACGGCTATGAAACCTTCGGCAAGACGGGGACGACGAACGATTACACCGACGCGTGGTTCGTCGGAGGCGTGCCCGGGCTCGTCGCCGTAGTCTACGTCGGCAATGACGACCACAAGCCGCTCGGCGGACGCTCGACTGGTTCGGTGGCGGCTCTGCCTGTGTGGAGGGAGTTCGTTTCCTACGCCGTCGCTAAGATGAATTTGCCAGCGACCTTCTCCGTCCCTGCCGACGCGGAGGTGGAGGCTGTGAGCGTCTGCCGCAAAACGGGCTTTCTCGCAGCGCCGGGCTGCCAGACGGTAACGCTTCTTTTGCCGCAGGGTCAGGCGCCTTCGGCGACGTGCCCCTGGCACGGCGGCTCGAGCCTGGAGGCGCACTCAGACGAAAACGCCCCCGTTCTGTTGCTCGCGCCGGTGGACGACGAGATATCCGCAGAAAGGTATGCGATGAGGCTGCAGCCAAAGTCGAAGCCGATGTCTTCGGACGGTGGAGCGCCGGCAGAGGCGGAAACGGTGCCGCTTCCGCAGAAGAAGCCCTCGCTAAACGAGCCGGTGAAGCTTCCGAGCGCAACGGCCGACCCATATAAGAAAGATCCAAGCCAGATGAGCGAGATGGAAGCGAAGTATCAGCAGCTGCTGAAAAAGTATAAGCTCATCGAATAATATTTTAATATTTTTTGCCGCAGGCCGGCCGCGCTATCGCGGCGTTCAGCGGGCCTTCGGTATCGGCCAGGGGCTGGGGACGAACCTCTCCTGAAAGAAGTGCAGCGCGTAGCGGTCCGTCATGCCGGATATCATGTCTACAGCCTCCTGCGGCGAGCCGCCGTTAGTTTTGAGGCGCTCTTCAAAAAGGGCCGTGAGCACGTGCTCGACGCGCGAATCTTCTATCTGCGCGTTGGCGCGCGCGTAGACGTGACGGTATAAAAAACCGCGCAGCCTTTCTATGTAGGCTAGCATCTTATCGCTGAATTTTATTTCGCGCGCGCCGCTGTTCGCTATCACGTCGATTATCATGTCGTTGATTCTTTGGGAATTCGGAATCGAAATGATTTCCTCCATCTCGGGCGCAAGCGCGTCTCTGTCGATAAGGCCGGCGCGCAGCGCGTCGTCTATGTCGTGATTGAGGTAGGCAAGGGAATCGGAGACTCGCACGACCCACGCCTCCATCGTCGAGGGGTTCGCCAGCCCGTAGCCGGAGCGCACGTCGACCTGTCCCTTCGAATGCTGCAGTATGCCCATGCGGACTTCCCAGCTCAGGTTGAGCCCACGTCCGTCCTTCTCCAGCCTATCGACGACGCGCAGGCTCTGAGCCGCGTGATGAAAGCCCGCAAGCCCATGTTTTTTCGCGAGCTCGTTGAGGACCTTTTCGCCCATGTGGCCGAAGGGCGTGTGTCCGAGGTCGTGTCCGAGCGCTATCGCCTCGGTGAGGTCTTCGTTGAGGCGCAGCGCGCGCGCAACGGTGCGCGCTATCTGCGAGACTTCAAGCGTGTGAGTAAGCCGCGTCCTGTAGTGGTCGCCTTCTGGCAGCAGCAGCACCTGCGTCTTATATTTCAGCCGGCGGAACGATTTGCAGTGGATTATCCTGTCGCGGTCACGCTGGAAGCAGGTGCGCACCGCGCAGGGCTCTTCTGTCCTTTCGCGCCCGCGGCTCTCGGCGGAGAGGCACGCCTGCGGCGAAAGTATTCGTCTTTCTATTTCTTCCCAGCGTTCGCGTATCGTCATCTTTCCTTCTCCGTAATTTTTCATTTTTCCCGCCCATATTATGACAGCCAAAGCAGGCGGACGCAACGGTAATTGAAAGGCCGCGCCCGAAAAGGACGCGGCCCTTGTATTATATTTTCGTCAGCCGTTTAAAGCGCTTATTTGATCGCTCCGAGCGCCGCGAGCGCGGCCGAAAGCCTTGCTACCGGGACGCGGAAGGGGGAGCAGCTCACGTAGTTGAGGCCGAGCTTGTTGCAGAAGGCGATGCTCGACGGGTTGCCGCCGTGTTCGCCGCAGATCCCAAGCTTGATGTCGGGGCGCACGGAACGCCCCTTGGCCGCGGCTATCTCCATCAGGGCGCCGACGCCGTCGCGGTCAAGCTGCGCGAAGGGGTTTTCTTTGAATACGCCCATCTGGACGTATTCTGCGAGGAATTTTCCCTCCGCGTCGTCGCGCGAATAGCCGAAGGTCGTCTGAGTGAGGTCGTTCGTGCCGCAGCTGAAGAACTGCGCGTATTTCGCGAGCTGGTCCGCGACCAACGCCGCGCGCGGCAGCTCTATCATCGTTCCGACCAGATATTCGAGCTTCACGCCGCTCTCTTCGATGATCTTCGCTCCGACGCCGTCGACGAGTTCGCGCATCGCCTTCATCTCGAACTCCGTCCCGACGAGCGGGATCATAATGTCGGGGATTATACGCAGTCCCCTCTTAGTCAGCTTGCACGCGGCGTTGAATATCGCGCGCGCCTGCATCTCGTAAATCTCTGGGTAGATCATGCCCAGGCGGCAGCCGCGGAAGCCGAGCATCGGGTTCTGCTCGTGCAGCTCGCGCGCGCGGGCCATCGTCGCGCTTATCTTCTTCGCCTCAGCGCCGTTCGGGTCGCGCTTCGCAAGCGCCTTTTCCAGCTCCGGTATCTTCGGCAGGAATTCGTGGAGAGGCGGGTCAAGGAGGCGGATCGTCACAGGCAGGCCCTGCATCGCCTCGAATATTCCCAAGAAGTCCTCCTCCTGCATTTTTTCGAGCTTATCGAGCTGAGCCACGCGCTCTTCCTTCGTCGTCGCGACGACCATCGCTTCCATTACCGGGATGCGCTCCGCCGCCATGAACATATGCTCTGTGCGGCAGAGGCCGATGCCCTTCGCTCCAAAGTCGCGCGCGCGCTTCGCGTCTTCCGGCGTGTCCGCGTTCGCCCACACATGGAGCTTCGCTATCTTGTCGGCCGTCGCGAGCAGCTCGCGGAAGTTTTCGTCGAACTTCGGCTCCATCAGCGCCATCTTGCCGAGGATGACTTCGCCGCTGCTTCCGTCGAGCGTGAGGATGTCGTCCTTCTTCACCGTTACGTCGCCTACGGTGAATGTTTCGGCCGCGAGGTCGATCTTCACCGCTTCGGCGCCGGAGACGCACGGCTTGCCGAGGCCGCGGGCGACGACCGCCGCATGGCTGGTCATTCCGCCGTGGCTCGTGAGGACGCCCTGCGACGCAAAAAGCCCGTGGATGTCGTCCGGCGTTGTCTCCGGACGGACGAGGACGACCGCTTCGCCCTTGCCGCCGCGCTCGGCCGCTTCGTCGGCGTCGAAGACGACCCTGCCGACCGCCGCGCCGGGCGACGCGGGGAGCCCCTTGACGAGCACATCGTGCTTCGCCTTGGCGTCGATCTGCGGGTGCAGCAGCTGCTCAACCTGCTCCGGCGAAACGCGCGATACCGCCGTCGCTTCGTCGATGAGGCCCTCGTGCAGCATTTCGACGGCGACGCGGACGGCGGCCGCGGCGGTGCGCTTGCCGTTGCGCGTCTGCAGTATGTAGAGCTTGCCGCGCTCCACCGTGAATTCTATATCCTGGGCGTCGCGGTAGTGTTTCTCAAGGAGCTTCGCGATGCGGTGGAATTCGCGGTAGACCTCCGGCATGTCCTTTTCAAGCGCCGCGATGGGCACTGGCGTGCGTATGCCGGCGACGACGTCTTCGCCCTGAGCGTTGATGAGGTATTCGCCGAAGAGCTTGTTTTCTCCGGTCGACGG
This sequence comes from Synergistes jonesii, assembly GCF_000712295.1. Taxonomy (NCBI): domain Bacteria; kingdom Thermotogati; phylum Synergistota; class Synergistia; order Synergistales; family Synergistaceae; genus Synergistes; species Synergistes jonesii. The sequence continues at coordinate 6,499 of NZ_JMKI01000053.1, forward strand.
GCTTCTCGTGAAGCAGACGCCGGTGCCGCAGTCGTCTCCGAGGTTTCCAAAGACCATCGTGACGACGTTGACGGCCGTACCGTACTCTTCGGGAATCTTGTTTATCTTGCGGTAGGTGATGGCGCGCGGCGTGTTCCAGCTGCGGAAGACCGCGTCGATCGCGAGGCGGAGCTGCTTCCACGGATCCGTCGGGAATTCGCGGCCGGCCTCTTTGACGATCTCTTTGTAGTCGGCCACGAGCTTCTTGAGTTCGCCGGCGGGAATCTGATAGTCGGCCTTCACTCCGGCGTTTTCCCTCGCCTTCGCGAGGCGTTCTTCAAACTTAACTATGTCCACGCCCAAGACGACGTCGGAGAACATCTGGATGAAGCGGCGATAGCTGTCGTAGGCGAATCTTTCGTCGCCGGCGGATTTCGCGAGAGCTGCGACCGTATCGTCGTTGAGTCCGAGGTTCAGTATCGTATCCATCATGCCGGGCATCGATACGGGGGCGCCGGAGCGCACCGAAACGAGCAGCGGGTCTACGGAGGCGCCGAACTTCTTCCCGGCGAGTTTCTCCACTCTGGCGACGGCCGCCTGGACGTCCTCCCATATGCTCGCTATAAAATCCTTTTCCTCCCAGTATTTGTGACACGCTTCCGTCGTTATGATGAAACCCGGAGGCACCGGGAGCCCTATTCTCGACATCTCAGCCAGATTGGCTCCCTTTCCGCCGAGCAGCGTCCTCATATCGGCGCTGCCCTCGCAGAAGTCATAGATGTACTTTTTTGTTGTCCGCATTACTTTATCCTCCTACTCAATTGCCGCAACGCCACACGCGTTAATCGCGGCAAGAATCTTGCCGCGGCGGCCGCTTCGCTGCACTGAGTTCGCACGGCGGCCGCCGTAATTGTAAATCCCTCCGCTGCTATTTAAGTATGCTGAAGTCTCCTATATGCATGAAGAAATTCTGACATTCCCCGAGCAGGGCCAGGCGGTTCGCGCGGATCTGCGGGTCCTTGTCCATGACGAGGACGTCGTTGAAGAATTGCGCTATGACGGGGGCCAGCTCCGCCATCGTCGCGGCGAGCTTCTCCCAGTCGCAGCCGGCAATGGCGCTCTTCGCTGCGGCGGTCAGTTTGCCGAGCTCCCCATATAATTCTTTCTCGGCGTCCGCCGAGAGCTTCGAGGCGTCTACAGCGCCGGGCTCCTCTTCGGCTTTCGAAAGGAGATTCTTCACGCGCACCGCGGCAGTGACGAGTTCGGCGAACCACTCTTCGCCGCTGGCCTTAGTAAGCACCTCGGAGAGGCGGAACATCTGAAGCGGCCTATTCGGCACGGTCTGCATCGCGAGCGCGACGGCCTCGTGGCTCTCTCCCTTTTCGCGGAGCTGGACCTGCTGGCGCTGCGCGACGAAGGCCTTTAATTTCTCCAGGCGCTCCGGCGCGAGCTCAAGCTGCGACGCGGCCATCTCCAAAGCTTCGTCCATATCCACGTCCAAAGAGAGCCCCCAGAGGAGCTCGTTGATCGTCCTCGCCGCGCGGCGAAGCCCGTAGGGGTCCTGGGACGAGGTCGGTTCGAGCCCTATCTTGTATATCGCGGCGAGCGTGTCGAGGCGCTCGCCTATGCCGAGCAGAGCTCCCGATATACGCGAAGGTAGCTCGTCGCCGGCGAATCTCGGCAGATACTGCTCGTAGAGGGCGAGGGCTACTTCTTCGGGCTCGCCGGCCTTGCGCGCGTATTCGCGCCCCATCACGCCCTGAACGTCTGAGAATTCGTAGACCATGTTCGTGACGAGGTCGGCCTTCGCAAGGTCGCAGGCGCGCGAGAGCACCGCGCGGTCGACGTCGCTGCCGAGGTCGTCGGCGAGCTTCAGCGTTATCTTCTTTATGCGCTGCACCTTATCGTAAACGGAGCCGAGCTGCTCCTGATAGGTAACGTTTTTAAGCTCTTCGGCGCGCTCGTCCAGCGACTTCTGCTGGTCTTCCTTCCAGAAGAAGGCCGCGTCGTAGAGGCGCGCGCGCAGAACTCTTTCGTTGCCTTCGCGCACGACGTTCATATCTTTCGCGCAGTTGTTGCTGACGCCGATGAAGTTCGCCATCAGACGCCCCTTCGCGTCGTGAACGGGGAAGTAGCGCTGGTTCTTCGCCATCGAAAGGATAAGGACTTCCTCCGGTATTTCGAGGAATTCCCTGTCGAAGCCGCCGTAGAAGGGGATGGGATATTCGTTCAAGTGAACGTTCTCTTCGAGCAGTTCGGGATCTACCGTGACCTTCGCGCCGAGCTCCTTTTCTATTTCGGCGATTCCGGCGAGTATCATCGACTTGCGCTCTTCGGGATCCGTGATGACGGAGTTTTCGCGCATCGCCGAGGCGTAAGAAGCGGCGTCTTTTATGAGTACGGAACAGCTTCCCATGAACCTGTGCCCGCGGGAGAGGTTTCCGCTCTTTACGCCGCCGAATTCGACGCCGACGACTTTGTCTCCGTAAAGCGCGACTATCCAGCGCACGGGGCGCGCGAAGCGGACGTTTTTATCGGCCCAGTACATGCTCTTTGGGAAGGAGAGGCGGCGCATGAGCCTTTCGAGTATCTCCGGAAGCAGCGACATCGTCGCTTCGCCGGCGGTGCGCTTCTCCGCGACGACATATTCTACGTTTCCTATCTCCTGTATCTTCAGCTCGGATACGTCGACGCCCTTGCCGCGCGCAAAGCCCTGCGCGGCTTTCGTGGGGTTGCCTTCCGCGTCGAAGGCGGCGGCTTTCGCCGGGCCCTTGAAGGTCTCCACGGCGTCCTCCTGCCTTTCGGCCAGGTCGACGGCCGTCAGCACTAGGCGGCGCGGCGTGCACTGCGCCTTTACCCCTCCATGCGGGATGTGGGCTGCGGCGAACTCCTCCTCCGCGAACGCGGCAAGGTCGGCCAAAGCCTTCGGCATAAAGCGCGCCGGTATCTCTTCCGTTCCTATTTCAAAGAGAAGGTCTGCCATTATTTCGCGCCCCCCTTTTCGTATTCGTCGAATTTTCCCATGAGCGGATGCCCCATTTCTTCGCGCTGCTTCACGTAGGCCTGGCAGCACGCCGCCGCCAGGGTCCTGACTCTGCCTATATAGCCGGTCCTCTCCGTGACGCTTATCGCGTTTCTCGCGTCGAGCAGGTTGAAGGAGTGCGAGCACTTCAAAACGTAATCGTAGGCCGGCAGCACGAGCCCGGCTTCGAGCACGCGCTTCGACTCCGCCTCGTATTTGTTGAAGAGGCTGAAGAGCATCTCCGTGTCGGCGATCTCAAAGTTGTAGGTCGAATGCTCTACCTCGCCCTTGTGGTGGACGTCACCGTATTTGACGTCTCCGACCCATTCGAGGTCGTAGACGTTGTCGACCTTCTGCACGAACATCGCGATTCTCTCAAGTCCGTAGGTAAGCTCTGAAGGAACGACATCCATGTCCATCGAGCCCATCTGCTGGAAATACGTGAACTGCGTGATCTCCATGCCGTCGAGCCAGACCTCCCAGCCGAGCCCCCAGGCACCCGTCGTAGGGTTTTCCCAGTCGTCCTCGACGAAGCGGATATCGTGCTCCGCTGGGTCTATCCCGAGCACCTTCAGGCTTTCTATGTACAATTCCTGAATGTCCTCCGGAGCCGGCTGTATGATGACCTGATACTGGTAGTAGTGCTGAAGCCTGTTCGGGTTCTCCCCGTATCTCCCGTCCGTCGGCCTTCTTGACGGCTCTACGTAGGCCACGCGCCACGGCTCGGGGCCGAGGACGCGCAGGGTGGTCGCCGGGTTCATCGTACCGGCGCCGACCTCTATGTCATAGGGCTGCTGAATCACGCAGCCCTGGGAAGCCCAGAAATGTTCAAGACGCATTATTAATTCCTGAAAGTTCACGCACTTTGCCTCCTTTGGTCGGTGCTGCCTTTTCTCAATAATTTGCTATTTTATCTCATATTGGCGAAATATGGCGAAAGTAATTTGATATTCTTGAGAAAATTCTCGTTTTTGCGAGGCTCCTTCGACCAGAGAAGAAATTTCTCGTGCGGCAGCAGCGCGGCCGCGCGAAGTTCCGCAAGCTCGGCGGCGTCCATACTCAGCCCGCCGTTTTTCGCGCAAGAGGCGCAGAAGACCCCCTCCTTCGTCATGACTCCGCGGCCTGAGAGGCGCGTCCCGCAGGAGGCGCATATATCGTAAGAGGGCGCGAGCCCCATCAGATTCAAAAACTTCCAAGTGTAGCGGAACTCGACGGCCGCCGGGGGGCATTTTTCGCGCAGCTGCACGAGCGCGCTCCACAAAGCGCGCAGGAGCGCGTCGTTCTCGCAGCCGGTCGGAGCCTCCCTCGCGGTCAGCTTATAGAGCCGCATCGCGCATAGCAGCGTACCGCCGCTTTCGCGCAGCGTCAAAAAATCCTCCCTGACCTCGGCGTCCTGAAGATATAGTTTTGTCGGGCTCTGATATAGGGAGTAGCGCGCCCACGTCAGCGGCTCGGTGGCGCCGCCGAAGCGGTTCTTCGCGTTCGCGCGCGGCGCCCCCGCCCAGCGCGGCCCGAGCTCCCGCATGAATATCAAAATGGACTGCCCCTCTTTCGCCGAATCTTTGCGCAGAAGGACAGTCCCCGTCTTTGTGTAATAACCCTGAGGCAGATGCGCGGGGATCAACTGCGGTACCCGAGGCGGCGCAGCTCTTCGGGAGACTTGCGCCAGCCAGGTTTTACCTTGACCCAGAGCTGAAGGAAGAGCTTATAGCCGAGGCGCTCCTCGAGCTCCCTGCGCGCCTCACTGCCTATCTGCTTCAGCATCGTCCCGTTCTTTCCGATGATGATTCCCTTCTGCCCGGGACGCTCTACTATCACCGTCGCGCGAATCGTACAGAGCTTTTCCCCGGGATGCTCATCCGGGCTTTTGAATTCGTCGATCAGCACCGCGACGCTGTGCGGGACTTCCTCGTCGGTGTGACGGAGGATCTTTTCGCGTATGACCTCGGAGGCCAGGAAGCGCTCGGTCGAATCCATCAGCATATCTTCCGGATATATCGCCGGCTGCCGCGGCAGCAGCGCGCTTATCGCGGCGGCGAGCTCTTCGAGCCCCCTGCCTTTGTTCGCAGAGAGCGGCGCGACGGCGGCGGGCTTTATGAATTTTTCGTAAAGGGCGACCGCCTTTTTATAATCTTCCGCCCTCGCGAGCTTGTCGATTTTGTTGACCGCCAGAACGACGGGGCGGGAAAGCGACGCAAGCATCTTTAAAATGATCCCGTCCTTCTCGCCGACGGCCCTGTCCTGCGCTTCGACGACGTAGCAGACGACGTCGACGGACAAAAGAGCCTCTTCGGCCTCTTTCAACATGAAGCCGCCGAGCGCGTGCTTCGGCGCGTGGATGCCTGGCGTGTCTACGAAGACGATCTGCTCGGACGCCGTTGTGTAGATGCAGCGCACCGCGTTGCGCGTCGTCTGAGGCTTCGGCGAAACGGCCGCGACTTTTTCCTTGAGCAGCGCGTTTATTATCGACGATTTGCCGACATTCGGACGTCCGAGCAGCGCCGCGAAGCCGCAGCGGAAATCACTTTCCGCGCCCATCATGCGCCCCTCCGCGCGCGTCGTCAAGCGAAAAGGAAAATGGCAGCAGCTCTTTCAGCGGGTAAATTTTCGGCTCGCCGCCATCCTCGAGTATCACGGACATATGCGGATTGAACTCGGCTAAGAACTGCCGGCACGCGCCGCACGGCGGACAGAACATCCCGTCCTCCCCCGCGACGGCGAGCGCTACGGGCTTCGTCAGCCCCTTTATGACCGCCGCGGCCATAGCGCTGCGCTCGGCGCAGATAGAAAGGCTGTAGCTTGCGTTCTCGACGTTGCAGCCGCAGACGGTCTCTCCGTTTTCGAAGAGAAGAGCGGCTCCCACGCGAAATTTTGAATAGGGCGCGTAGGCCATTTTCCTTGCCTCGGCGGCCTTTTCGAGGAGTTTTTTCGCGTCGGCCGCGCCGACCGCGGCTTTAGGCGCCATTCTCGCGCACCTCTTCCTCCAGAAAGCGCGCGACGAGAGAGTCCTGCGCCCTCCACATCGCCTCGCGCTCCCCGTCGTCAGCGTGGTCGAAGCCGAGAAGGTGCAGGAAGCCGTGGCAGATGACGAGCGCCGTCTCGCTCTCCGCACTTTTTTCGTTTTCCTCCGCGTTCTTCGCAACTATCTCCGGACAGACGATTATATCGCCGAGCGGAAGCGAAGCCCAGCCCTCGGGAGGCGCGAACCCCCCCCGCCCATCCTCCCACATCGGAAAGGAGAGCACGTCGGTAGGTCCCGACGTCTTGCGGTATTCCGCGTTCATCTCCGCCATCTTATCGGCGTTCGCGAGGACGAGCGAAATTTCGCACTCCACAACGGCTTCGGGCAGAAGCTTTTTTCCTTCGAGATATTCGGAAAATATTTTTTCAAGCCTTTGAAGCTTCTCTTCTGACAACGCGCAAGCCTCACAGGAAAGCCCGCATCTTATGACCGCCTTCATTTCATTTGTCCTCTTCCTTTTTTTCTTTTTCCTCTTCGCCGTCGCCGCTCTGAAGCAGCGCTGCTCCCATGTCCCGCGCCGTAACGTCGTCGACCTGTTCGCCGCGCTTCAGCTTCGCTTCCTTTATTATCTCCTCGATGTTTTTCACCTCGCGCGAATGGTAGGTCGAACGAAGCACCTCCATGAACGCTTCGGCTACCAAGGACATCTCCCTCATGGTAAAATCGACGTCGTTGAGCTGCTGAGCTTCGACCTTGCTGCGTATCACCTGAATGATGAAATCAGAAAGCTCCTTGCCGTCCGCGAAGGGCTTGTTGCGCCCTTTGACGGCGGCTTCGACGGAGTCCGCGAGCATCACGAGGGCCGTCTCGCGCGACTGAGGGCGCGGCCCTGGATAGCGGAACTGCTCTTCCGTCACGTTTTCGCCGAGGGCCTTCGCCTTCTCATAGAAATATCTCTGCAGCGTCGTGCCGTGATGCTCGCTGATGAAGCACCGCAGCGCCTTCGGCAGGTTCGTCTGCTGCGCTATCTCCAGCCCCTCTCGGACGTGTGATATGAGCAGGCTGCCGGAAAGCGTCGGCGGCAGCCTGTCGTGGATGTTTTTGCCAGGGCGCTGATTCTCGACGAAGTACTGCGGGTTCTTCAGCTTGCCTATGTCGTGGTAATAGGCCCCGGCGCGCACTAGCAGATCGTTCATGTGCAGCCTGTCCGCCGCCGCTTCGGCGAGCGTCGCGACCATCAGCACGTGATTATAAGTTCCCGGCGCCTCCATCTGCAGGCGCTTGATGAGCGGCTGCGACGGGTGGCTGAGCTCGAGCAGACGCAGCGGCGAAAGTATATCGAAGATATTTTCCCAGAGCGGCAGCAGCGCGATGACGATGGTCCCCCAGACCGCGCTGAAGAGTATCGTCGCAAGGATGAGGTTGTAATTGAAATAGAGGCCGAGCCCCCAGTGTATGCCTATCGAAGCGGCGCCGAGGCAGAGGCCGAGAAAGAAGAGGTTGCGCCATATCGTGATTCGATGGTTCGGCGGGTCGATGAAGAGGACCCTTCCCACGCTCGCCGAAACGGCCGCAAGGATGCAGCCGAGACATACGATTCCCGGGTTCGTCCCGTAGGCGATGATTACGCTGACGACTCCTCCGCCGAAGATGACGTGGAAGGAGAGCGAAACGGGCAGGGTGAGACAGAGCCAACCCGTCAGGCCGAGCACGGCCATCGAGTAGCCGCCGAAGCGCGCGAAGACGACCTCAAGCGTCCATACTACCGAGATGACGACCGCGATGTAGACCCATTCGCGCAGAGAGAGCTTCTCGCGCAGCCCTCCCGCGATCCATACGGGCCAAAAGCTCCATACGGCGATGACGCCGAGGATGAAGATGAGATGTTTCCACGGGAAGGCCGCGTCGGGGTAGCCCTGCGACGCGAGCAGCTTAGCGAGCGACGGAGTGACGACCTGCCCTTTCTGAACGAGTACGGAGCCGGTGTGTATCTCCTTTATGACCGAAGGTATCTGAGAAGCGACGTCCTCGCGCAGCTTCTGCACCATTTCGCCGTCGGACTGCAGCGACGGGTTGAGGACGACGTCGAGCATTTGGAACGCGATATTGCGCTCCGACTGAGTGAGCGCGGATTCTTTGAGATATTTCCAGATAAGGGCGGTCTGCTGTTCTCTGTCCGTGGACTGATTTTGGACCTTGCGCCCGATTTCCACCGCGCTGCCGACTATGGCCTTCCGCGACTCCTCGCTCTGCTTGCCGAATATGCGCAGCAGCGGCTCGTTGAAGAGCTGCTGGTAGGAGCCGTCCTTAAGGAGTTCGAGACGGCGCGAGACCTCCGACGCTATTTTTTCATCCTGCACCATCACGTCGATGATTCGCGACGCGGCGCGCTGCCGTAGCTCAAGAGTCGCTGCGCGGTCCTCGTAGCGCGCGGATGTCAAGGCCAGATAGACGCGCTTCGAAGGCATGCCTATCTGATAATTTTCCAGCCTGTCGAACAAATACCAGTTGATACTGACGAGCAGCGCGGCCACGACGAGCAGGATGGCGCAGAAAATTATAAGCTGCCTCTTTTCGCGCAGAAAGGCGAGCTTCGCGACAAAAACCTTTATGTCATCTTTCAGCTTGTTTTTCCGCTCTTCGCCTGTCATAGTCTTCATAAGCCCTCACGATCCTCTGAACTATCTCGTGCCGTACGACGTCGTCGTCGCCGAGCCTTATGAACTCGACGCCCGGGATATCCTTCAAAATATCCTGCACGACCTTTAGTCCCGATTCCTTCGTCCCGGGCAGATCAACCTGCGTTATATCGCCCGTAACGACGGCCTTTGAGCCGAAGCCCAGGCGCGTCAGGAACATCTTCATCTGCTCCGGCGTGGTGTTCTGCGCTTCGTCTAGGATGATGAAGCTGTCGTTGAGCGTACGCCCGCGCATATAGGCGAGAGGCGCGAGCTCTATCACGCCCTTCTCAAAGTAGCGGTCGAAGCGCTCCGCCGGGAGCAGATCGTAGAACGCGTCGTAAAGAGGGCGGAGGTAAGGCGCCACCTTCTCGTTCATATCGCCCGGAAGATAGCCGAGGCGCTCGCCCGCCTCGACGACGGGGCGCACGAGTATGATTCTGCTTATTTTAGCCGACTTGAGCGACGCGACGGCCAGCGCGGCCGCGAGATACGTCTTGCCGGTCCCCGCCGGGCCGATCCCAAAAGTTATGTCGTTGTCGCGTATCGCTCTGATATATTCCTTCTGCCCGCTCGTATAGGGGCGTATCGCCTTGCCCCTGTTGCTGACGCAGACGACGTCGTTGTAGAGCGAGCGCAGGTCGACGCTCCCACCGCTGCGGATGCTGTGGAGCCCGTAGCGCACCTCGGCGCTGTTCAGCTTATGTCCGGAAAGCGACAGCTCGGCGAACTGCATGAGAAGATTCTCTATTTTCGCGACGAGTCCTTCGTCGCCGCCCTTTATGGAGAGAGAGCTGCCCCGCGCGTAGACCTTGACGGGGAAGCTCTGTTCCACAAGGCGGAGGATCTCCTCGTGCTCGGCGAGCAACTTCACGACGGAAGCGTCGGTCAGCGATAAGAGATTTTCCGCCGATTCTCTTCCTTCTTTCATTACAAAAAAGAAAGGCTACGCCCTTTCTACGGCTTTGACTTCGGGGATGGCCGAAACTACCGTTTCTTCGACCATCATGCGAAGCGTTTCCAGCGCGAAGGGGCAGCTGCCGCATGCGCCTTCCATCGCAACGTAGGCCGTCGCGGTAGGTTCGTCGAACTTTACGAAAGTGCAGAAGCCGCCGTGCGACGCGAGCGCCGGCGAGACCTGGCTCTTAAGTACGTCTTTGATCTTCTCTTCTGTTGTCATGATGACTCCTCCGATTTTATTTGTTTGTTTTTGCTTTATTCCAGAATTCGTCGAGCTCGGCCAGTGTGAAATCATTCCACGGGCGCCCCGATTGCTCTACCGATTTTTCCACGCCGCGGAAGCGCCTGTCAAATTTTTCGCACGCGGCGTGCAGGTCTATCTCAGGGTCGACGCCGAGATGCCGCGAAAGATTCACCGCCGCGAAGAACAGATCTCCGAGCTCTTCGGCGATCTCCACTTTATCTCCGCCGGAAATCGCTTCCTTCAGTTCGGCAAGCTCCTCCTCCAACTTCGCAAGCACGGCGGACGTCTCTCCCTTAGGCCAGTCGAAGCCGGGCTTCGCGGCGCGCTCCTGTATGCGGTAGGCGCGCAGCAGCGCGGGCATCCCGCGCGGTATCCCCGCCATATAAGAGGAATCCTCCTCCTTGCCCCTGCGTTCAGCAGATTTTATCCGCTCCCAGTTTTTCAGGACGTCTTCTGAATTTTTTACGCTCGTTTCGCCGAATACGTGGGGATGGCGCCTTATGAGCTTGTCGGCGAGGCGCTCCATTACGTCGCGTATCGTGAAATCCCCGCGCTCCTCCGCCACGCGGGAGACGAAAATCACCTGAAGCATCAGGTCACCGCACTCCTCGCACATATTGGGGACGTTTCCGGCCTCGATGGCCTCTATCAGCTCGTAGGCTTCTTCGACTATGTAGCGCCGCAGCGACATGCAGTCCTGCTCGCGGTCCCACGGACAGCCGCCGGGCTCGCGCAGGCGCTTCATTATCGCGACGAGCTTAAGAAATTTTTCCGCGGTTTCCTTTTCCTTATCCATTGCGATCACTCCCGCTCTGCAATATTTTATCAGATAGGTGCGCGTTTTGTTCTATTATTGTCCGCGCCGCCTCTTTTATTCCGGCGAAGCCGCCGGGGCCGATAAATCCGTCGAGCCGCCTGCGCCACCTCGGGGGGAACTTCAGCCCTTCCCAAGCCGCGTCGGGCCTGCCTTGGAGCACGAGCTCGTAGCGGCTGCAGATCAGTTTAGTTATGCCTAAGGCGTACGAGGCGCCGCGGATGGCCGCGAGGCTGAAGAGGAAGTCGAGCTCGTTGGGAATCTTCCCGAAGCGGTCCTCCGTCTCTTCGCGCAGCGCTGTCGCCTCTTCGGCCGAATCGACCTTAAGCAGCCTCCTGTATAAAGTGACGCGCAGATTCTCCTGCGGCAGATAGTCGCCCGGTATCGAGACGGGGAAGGATATTTCTACAGCCAGTTGCTCGTGGTATCTGCCCTTTATCTTCGCTATCTCGTCGGCGAGCAGGTCGCAATATTTCTGATAACCTATCTTGCTTGCGTTGCCGTGTTGCGAGATTCCTATAAGGTCGCCGCCGCCGCGAATCTGCAGGTCGCGCTGCGCGAGCTGGTAGCCGGCGCCGAGCTCGTCGAGGTCGGCTATCGCTTCGAGTCTTTCGCTCGACTCGACCGAGATATGAGCCTCGGGCGGATAGAAGAGGAAGGCGTAAGCCTGGTCCTCCCGCCGCCCCACCCTGCCGCGCAGCTGATACATCTGCGCAAGTCCGAGCTCCTGCGCGTCGTCGACGATCAGGGTGTTCGCGGCGGGTATGTCGAGCCCGCTTTCGACGATTGTTGTGCAGACGAGCATGTCTACTTTTCCGGCGGAAAAATCCGCCATCGTCTTTTCCAGCGACGCCTCCGCCATTTTGCTGTGCGCGACCGCTATCGTGAGTTTCGGGAAGAGGCGCTTGAGCATCACGGCACGCTCCTGCAGGTCGCTTATCCTGTTGTGCACGTAGAATATCTGCCCGCCGCGGTTCTTTTCGCGCAGCACCGCGCTCTTCAGCAGCTCCTCGGAGAAGGGGCGGACGACAGTTATGACCGGCAGGCGTCTCTGCGGAGGCGTTTCGAGCACTGACATGTCGCGGAGGCCGCTCAGCGAAAGGGAAAGAGAGCGTGGTATAGGGGTGGCGGAAAGCATCAACACATCCACGCCGGGCGCCAGCTTCTTCATATGCTCCTTGTGCATGACGCCGAAGCGGTGTTCCTCGTCGACGATCACGAGTCCGAGGTCTTTGAATTTTACATCGTCGGCAAGAAGCCTGTGCGTGCCTATAAGAATGTCGACCTTGCCCTCCGCGAGCTCCTGCAAAATTTTCTTCTGCTTGCTCACGGCGATGAAGCGCGAAACGACCTCGACTCGCACCGCGGTGTTCGCGAAGCGTGCGCTGAAGGTCTCGAAATGCTGCCGCGCAAGCAGCGTCGTCGGCGTCATGATCGCGGTCTGCTTTCCCGCGAACACCGCCGTACCGGCCGCGCGGATCGCTATCTCCGTCTTGCCGAAGCCGACGTCTCCGACGACCAGGCGGTCCATCGGGACGCCGCTCGCCATGTCGCGCATGACGTCGTCTATCGCCTGCAGCTGGTCCTTAGTCTCCTTGTAGCTGAAGCTCTCTTCGAGCTCGCGCATCATCGCGCCGTTTTCCGGAAAGGCGAAGCCGCCGCTCACCTCGCGCTCGGCGTAAATTTTGACGAGCGCCGCAGCCGCCTGCTCCGCCATTGCCTTCGCCTTCGCAGCGGCTTTCTTCCAGTGCGACGTTTTAAGATTATCCGGCTTCGGCTCCTGCCCCGGCAGAGGCGACCACGGAGATATTTTGTAAAACTGCATCACGGGGATAAGAAGGCGCCGCTCCTCGGCGAATTGAAGGACGAGATACTCCTGCTCCCCCTCGGAGGTTTTGACTCGCTCGGAGCCCATATAGAGCGCGACGCCGTAGTCGTCGTGGACGACCCACTGGCCGCGCATGAGCCCGCTTCCCCAGTCCGACGGCGCCCTGTTTTCTATGCCGCGCCGCGCTACGGTGATTCCGGAAAGCTCAAGCTCGGTGAGCACCGCCGTTTTCGACGCGGCGTCGATAAAGCCCTCGCTCAACACGCCGCTCTTTGCGCCAAAGGAGTTCACGCGCGCCCATTCGAGGTTGCGCGCCGTCTCCGATACGACATTTATCTTGTATCCCTCTTTCAGCAGCGAAAGGCAATAATATTCGACATTCTTAAGCTTGCCCCTGAAGTTCGGAAACTGCGCAACAGGCATCCTGGCGATGCAGTTCTTTACGTCGGGCAGTATTCTAAGCCTTTTGAAGCGGGTGAGCACCGATAGGATGTCGTTCCAGGCGCGCCACTGAAGCTCTTCCCCGCTCTGCGCGTTTATGCTTCTGCTGAGCCACAGCGCGTTTTCGGCGGTCACGTCGAGGGCTGCCGGGTCAAAGAGAAGCGCCCTCATATCGTCGGGGAAAAACTTTTCGAGCCTGCTTTCGCTCTTTGAGACAAGGCTCTGCACCGAACATCTGCGCAGCCGGCGGAGGCTCATCTGGCTCTCCGGCAGGAAAAATCTTATATTTTCAACGTCGTCGTCAAAGAATTCTATTCTGAGCGGATAATCGTCCGAAGGGCTGAAGATGTCCACAACGCTCCCGCGCACGGCGTACTGTCCGGGCGTCCAGACGAGGTCGCAGCGTTCGTAGCCCTTCTGCGCGAGCCAGTCGGCGAGGCGGTCGCGCCCCGCTTCCTTTCCGCATTCCAGCTCAAGGTAGTCGGCCCCCGTCGAGAAGGGGGCCATCAGGGACGCCGGCGTCGCCGCGAGCACGCCTCCGCGGTATTTGAAATTTTCCAGCGCGTCCCCGCGGGCGAAGCGCTGCGCCCCGCTCTTCGAAGTGTCGTCGGCGAGCGTTATCTCCGGCAGTACCTTAACGTTCTCAAACACGCCGAGCGCCGCCGCGTCCGCCGCGAAGTCGCGCGCCTGACGCGCGTCGGGCAGCAGCGCGAGCAGAGGCTCCTCTATGCCGCGGCACACCCAGGGACGCATCGCCCCCTTGGAGGCGACGTGGACGCCCTTGTTCCGCAGCCACAGCTCTTCGTCCAGCTCGACGAGCGCGCCCGCCGAAATGTTTTTTTTATTCTCCGTCATTTAAGCGAAAACCGTTGGCCTTCGTCATGGCCTTGTCGATGCCTTCCCTTATCCAGAGTCCCAGCGCCTCCCAAGCGGCGTCCTCTATTTTGTGCCACTCCCTGCGTTGTTCCGGCGGAATTTTTCCGAGCACCCACTCTTTCATCTCCATTTTTCCCTCCGGCGAGCCCGTGCCGATTCTAAGGCGCGGCACGTCGAGGGTGCCGAGCGCCCCGAGAATCGATTTCAGCCCGTTCTGCCCCCCGGCCGAGCCGCTCTTGCGCATGCGTATCCTTCCGAAGGGAAGCGCGGAGTCGTCGGAGATTATCAGCAGATCGGAAAGTTCGATGTTACCGTAGCGCACAGCCTCCGAGACGGAGAGCCCGCTGAGATTCATGTAGGTGTGAGGCTCGAGGAACGCGACCCTTTCGTCGAAGCAGAGCGCCGGCCCCCAATATGCGCCGCGGAACTTTATCTGCGGCTCGTGAAGAGCGAGGCGCGCGACGAACGAATCCACGATGAGCCAACCGGCGTTGTGGCGCGTCCATACATATTCATATCCCGGATTCCCCAGTCCTACTATCAGCTTCATTTTTCCGCACCCGCCGCGCGGCCTCCGCCGCCGTGAAATAAAAGAGCGCAGCAGCCCGGCACAGTCAAAAGTGACGGCAGGGCGCCGCGCGCGGTTTTTTCCGATTTTGAGAAAAATATTATTCCTCTTCCTTCGCTGCCTTGCCCTTGGCGACGACTTCGACTTCCTTCGTCTCCTCTTCGGCCTCTTCCGGCGCGGGCTCTTCTTCGAAGGCTCTCACCGCCGCTATATGCAGTACGAGGGTATCGGGGTCGCTGAGGACCGTGACGCCCTCCGGTATCCGTATGTCTTTGACGAAAATTTCCGAGCCGATTTCCAGGTCCTGGGCGTCGACCGTGAACTCTTCGGGGATGTCGCTCGGCTGCACTTCGACGAGAAGCATGCGGGTCTTATGGGCGAGCAGCCCGCCCTCCTTGACGCCCTTAGAAAGCTCCGCGTTGACGACGCGGACGGGAATTTCGACCTTGACCTTGTGCCCTTTGAGCACCTGATAAAGGTCTATGTGGCGGATGGCGCGCGTGAGCGGATGGCGCTGCACGTCGCGGATAAGCGCGTTAGCGGTCGTGCCGTCGCTGATCGCGAGCTCTACGAGCGTCGTCTCCCTGCGCGCGCTGTTTGCAAGCGGCGTGATGAATTTTGCCGACACTGTGCCCGGAAGGCCGTTCTTGTAATCGGGGCCGTAAAGTACTACAGGGATGAGATTCTTCGAGCGGATCTTACGGCACGCCCCTGTGCCGGTGACTTCCCTCTTCGCGAAGTCGAGTTTGAGCGTCTGATTCTTAGCCATTGGCGTTTCCTCCTCAGAAATGTTTGCGACTTTAATCTATTTTGTTTCTTTCTTTTCGCTGTCTGCGAACAGAGTGCTGACCGAATGCTCCGAATGGATGCGCCTCAGAGCCTCGGCGAATAGCGGCGCTATCGACATGACCTTTATCTTGTCGATCTTCTTCTCCGAAGGAATGGGTATCGTATCGGTGAGGACGACCTCTTCGATGTCGGATCCCTTCAGGCGGTCGATCGCCGGATCTGAAAGCACGCCGTGCGTCGCGCAGGCGTAGACTTTATCCGCTCCTCTCTCTTTGAGAGCCGCGGCCGCTTTGACTATCGTCCCAGCGGTGTCGATTATATCGTCTACAAGGATGCAGGTCTTGCCTTTGATGTCCCCGATGATATCCATCACCTCGCACACGTTCGCGACTTCGTGCAAACGGCGCTTGTCGACGATGGCGAGATCCGCGCGGCCGATATGCCCGGAGAAGGTCCTCGCGCGCGCTACGCCGCCTATGTCGGGGGAGACTACCGTAAGGAGGTCGTCCTTTATCTCTTTCGAAAGCTTCTTACGGAAGTAGGAGGCGAGGAGCGGGCCGCCCATCAGATGGTCGAGCGGTATGTCGAAGAAGCCCTGTATCTGTCCGGCGTGGAGGTCCGCCGTTATAACGCGGCTCGCGCCGGCCTTTTCAAGAAGATTCGCCACGAGCTTCGCCGTGATGGGTTCGCGCGCCTTCGTCTTTCTGTCCTGTCTCGCGTAGCCGAAATAAGGTATCACCAGATTGACGTTGTAAGCCGACGCCCTCTTCAGCGCGTCGACCATTATCAACAGCTCCATCAGATGCTCGTTTGCCGGCTTACAGGTAGGCTGCACCACGTAGACGTCCGTGCCGCGGACGCTCTCCTCTATGGAGACGGCGATCTCGCCGTCCGCAAACCTCTTCGTCTTCACATTGGAAAGGGGTACGCCGAGATTATCGCAGATACTCTCTGCGAAGTTCTTGCTGTCTCTTCCGGAAAAAATTTTTACCTCCCGTATTCCTGCGAACAATTTCTTCTCCCCCTTAAGGTAGTCGATAAAGATAAAAATTTATAGCTGCGCTATTTGTTCATCTTATGCCTGCGCCTGCGGCTCCAGCCCTCTATATTGGTCTGGCGCGCGCGCGCTACGCCGAGAGCTCCGTCCGGTATGTCCTGAGTTATCACGGAGCCCGCCGCCGTCGATACGTCGTCGCCTACGGTCACCGGCGCGACGAACATCGTGTCGCTGCCTACGAAGCAGTCCCGCCCTATTTTAGTCGTATTTTTCTTTTCGCCGTCGTAGTTGCAGGTGATCGTGCCCGCGCCGATGTTCGTGTTCTCGCCGATCTCGGCGTCGCCTATATATGAGAGGTGCGGCACCTTAGAATCTTTGCCGACCTTGCTCTTCTTTATCTCAACGAAGCGGCCGACGTGAGCGTTAACCAAAAGCTCGGCGTGCTCGCGCATGAACGCGAAGGGGCCGGCCGACGCCCTTTCTCCGACCGTCGAATCGTTCAGCCTGACGGAGCCCTTCAGGTTCGCATTCGCACGGACCGTCGAATTCTTAAGCACGGTGAAGCTTCCGATAAAGGCGCCGTCCTCAACGACGGTATCGCCCCAGAGCTGCACCGACGGATGGATCGTCACGTCGCGCCCTACCTTTACCTTAGGGCCGATCCACACGCTCCGCGGGTCCATGCAATGCATACCGTTGTTCAGCATAAGGGACTTCACTATGCGGTCGCGCATCACGGAAGCGGCCTTTGCAAGCTGAAGCTGGTCGTTGACGCCTAAGAATTCGTCCGGCGCGTCGGACTTTATCGCGTCCACACTGCCGCCCTCTTCTTCTATAAGAGAAAGCGCGTCGGGCAGATAATACTCGCCCTGCGCGTTGCGCGGGGAAATCTTATCTATCACCGAGGCAAGCGCCTCGCTGTCGAAGATATACATGCCGCTGTTCACTTCTTTTATCGCGCGCTGCTCCTCCGTCGCGTCCTTATGCTCGACGACGCTTACTCCGCCGCGTCCACGAATCACGCGCCCGTAGCCGGTCGGGTCGTCGAGGTCGAAGCTCAGGAAGCTGCACGCTTTTTTTTCTTCCTTGTGGCGCGCGGCAAAAAGGGAAAGGGTCTCGGGCGTGACAAGCGGGGCGTCGCCCGCCAAAATCATCACGTTGTCGAAAGAGCTCCACCACCGCTGCGCAAGCTTCGCGGCGTGGGCGGTTCCCTTCTGCTCGCGCTGCCATATTATTTCGCTTTTGGGAAATTCGCTTTCCAGCCAGGATGAGACGGCTTCTCCGCCGAAGCCCACGACGACGGCGCTCTCTGAAAAACCAGCGCTCTGCGCGGCCTTCAGCGGATAATAAAGGATGGGCTCTTCGAGCACCGTATGAAGGACTTTGGGAGTTTTGCTGCGCATGCGGGTACCCTTCCCCGCAGCCAAAACCAGTACCCCGAAGGATTTTTTTTGCTGTTTCATTTAAGGCTCCCCTCCAAAGACGCGCTCCCGGCATACGCTACACCATAAATAAATGGCTGGGGTGGATGGACTCGAACCATCGATGTCGGAGTCAAAGTCCGATGCCTTGGGCCGCTTGGCTACACCCCATTATCCGCAACGGACATTATAACGTCAAATTATACAACTCTGCAAGCGCAGAATGCCATAGTTCAGTCGTCGTCCCGTCAAAGCAGTCTCAAAAAAGCCCGCGGCGGCGCAAGAATAGCGGCATGAGCGATTTATCCGCGCCCAAAGCGCATAACCGATCTTAATTGAATTTTCATTTTACATTTATTATTATTTCAATATACACAAATCAAAAGATATGCTCTATAATAATAATGATTTGCAAAATCATCACGCAGATAGAAGCGGGGGGATAAAAATGTGGGCAGTTGACGATGGAATAGCCGTACTGAGGGAAAGAGGCGCTAAAATAACCGCGCAGCGAATCGCCATCTTAAAGCAGCTTCAGGGAAGAAAAGATCATCCGTCCGCCGAAACTCTCTACAAAGAGCTTTCAGGAGATTATTCGACGATGTCTCTCGCCACTCTGTACAGCACCGCGCAGCTCCTTGAAGAAGCCGGCCTGATCAAGATTCTCAGCATCGACGACAAGAGGGTCTATTTCGATCCCGATACAAAGACGCACGGCCATTTTCTCTGCCAGAAGTGCGGAAAACTTTTTGATATCCCGGTCGACGAAGAAGCGATATTCAAAACGGCCACCGCGGCTAACAACGATATCGCTCAGATCGAACACACCGAGATCTTCTTCTACGGAATGTGCACCGACTGCCTGAAGATCTGATGGGAAAATGAGCGCTGTCATATCGTTCTGTGCCGGCGCCTTTCTGCTTTACTGGCCGTATCTCTGGTGCATGTACAGAAAGGAAGACCCCGGCGCCTACGGCCTCCGCTGGGAGTTCGATAGGCGCGATATAATGCAGACACTCGCCGTGTCTGCATTAATTTTGTCTTTCCTCACGATCGTCGCGGTGAATTGGCCGTGGGACGAACTCCCGCGCAGGCGCGGGCTGTGGGAAGCGTTGAACCTCGGAGCGTCTGGGCTCGCGGCCGCCGTCATCGAAGAAACTTTTTTCCGCGGATGGCTGCAGCCGACGTTTGAAAAAAAGCTCGGCCCTTACGCCGCGATCGTAGTCACCAATCTTATATTCGCGCCGCTGCACCTTATCGCGGCGCCGCGGCTCATATCGCTGTGCACCTTTTTCCCCGGAGTCGTCATGGGTCTGCTGAAGCATCGCTATAAAAACCTCACGCCGCCGGCGCTCTTTCATTTTATCGGGAACGTCTGGGCGATATGGTTCTTCCCGACATCTATCGGTTTTTGACTTTGCTTCTTGATAACGGCGCGCTTTGGTGATATATAAATTCAAGAGGTGGTCTCAATGAATTTCAGAAAAACATTTTTTGTCGCGGCGTTCTGCGCGGCAGTCGTTTTCTCTCAGGCGCGGGGCGAAGCGGAGGAGAAAAAATTGTTCGAGATAAAGATACCGCTGGAAAAGGGAGCGGCGGTCGTCGTCACGACGCCGGACGGCGCGGAACGCGAAGTCGGGCGCGTCAACGCGCTCCCGACGGCGACGCGCTGGCCGAGCTACACTGCGAGCGCCTGGGGCCTTCCCGGGACTGTATGCGCGTCGGCGGTCAACGCGATACATATGCTCGTCTCAGTGGAAGGCGGCAAGGGGCGCACGATGAGCGTGATACCGCAGGAGACGATAGCGCCGGCGGCGGGGGCGGGAGCCTCCGTCATAATCTCGCCTAAAGCGGGAGAGAGCCTATTCGGCGCGTGGGCGCCTCCAGTCGGCGCCCTGGTGCTCGTCGAAAAGCCTGATAAAACGGCCGCGCCCCTGGCCGCCGACAACCTTCCGAAGCCCGGCGACGCGCTTTTGATCACAGCCGACGAATTCGGCGGAACGCCCTACATGATCGACATCGAAAACAGGCCGGGCGGTCGCGTCGTCGCTTGGAGGCGCGGCGGCTGCGAGCTGCTCGCGCGCGTGATAAGGCCGCTCGGCGGCACGGGGCGCTTCGAGGGGACGCTATTTCAGCGAGCCGGCGCGATACGTGCGAACCACTGCGGCGTCATCGACGTCTCGACGTCCCCGCGCGGAGCGGTCGGAGGCTTTCAGATAATCCCGTGGGATCACGCCCTTAAGTCGAAGGAGATGCAGAACGTCTGGACGATGACGCAGTGGCTCGTCGTCGGCGCGGCGGACGGAAGGTCGATGATGGGAGGGAGCGCTCCGCTCTTCAAAAACGGACTCGTCTCCGGTCCGGCGTCCGGCGAAAGGCTCTGGGACGTCTGGTCGACCTACGGCAGAAAGTCGCTCGTCCTCGCGCGCTACGGCAACGGGAAATGGCGGCGCATGAAGGAAGCTGCGGGACGCGGCGACGACGCCCTCAAGGATATAACGGAGCTCAGGATATATTATCCCTTCACTGAGGAGATTCAAAAAATAAATTAGGCCGGGCGAATAGAAGACGAGGCGCCGCGTTCGCGCGGCGCCTTCGATTTATTCGTTGTCTATGTGTCGTTCGTCCGCGCGTGACGCGCGGCGCCGCCTATTAGAGGAGCGCTCCGCTTTCCTTAACGGCTTTTATTACTATTTTTCTCAGCTTGGGGTCTTCGAGCGCCTTTACGACCGTCGCCTTTATCCAACCCTCTTTGACGCCGCAGTCGAGGCGGCTGCCGTTGTAGAGGAGGGCGTAGAGCGGCTCTTCTTCGAGCAGCAGCGAGAGCGCGTCTGTGAGCTGATATTCTCCGCCGGCGCCACGCTTTATTCTTTTAAGGCAGCCGAATATCGACGGCGAGAGAAGGTAGCGCCCCATTATTGCGAGATTCGACGGCGCGTCCGCCGGGCGCGGCTTTTCGACGAGCCCCTTGACGCGGTAGACCCCCTCTTCGACCTCTTCGGCGGCGACTATGCCGTAGCGCGATACTTCGCTTTCCGCGACCTTTTCCACGCAGAGCACGGAGGAATCATATTTTTCCGCGACCGCTTCAAGCTGGCGCAGCACGGTAGGCTTCGCCGCCATCACGTCGTCGGGCAGGATCAGCCCGAAAAATTCGCCTTTGCAGAATTCTTCCGCGCAGAGCACCGCATGGCCGAGGCCGAGGGGCTTCTGCTGATAGGCGTAATGGAATTCCGCGAGCTTATGTATGCCGTCGACCTTTTCCGCGAGGTCCTCCTTGCCGCGCTCGCGCAGGGCAGCGACCAGCTCCTCCGACGGCTCGAAGTAGCGGCGTATGCTTTCCTTGCCCTGCCCGGTGACGAACATTATCTGCGTGCAGCCGGAGGCGACCGCCTCGTCGACCCCGTGGTGTATGAGCGGCCTGTCGATTAGCGTCATCATTTCCTTCGGCACATCCTTAGTCGCGGGGAGGAATCTCGTCCCCAGCCCGGCCACGGGGAATACCGCTTTCTTTACCGGCTTGTAGCGGACCTCAGACATGGCATTCTATTTCCTTTCTGATCGCGTCCTCCATGATGCCGGCGGCTTCGTTCATAAGCTTTTCGTCGCGCGATTCGACGAATATTCTGATAAGGGGCTCCGTCCCCGACGGACGCAGAAGCATGCGCCCCCTGCCGCCGAGGAGTTTCTCCGCTTCGGCGGCGGCCGACGCGACTTTTTCGCTCTTCATTATCTTTTCTTTGCCGTCGACGCGCATGTTGCGCAACAGCTGCGGATAGCGCTCGAAGCGGTCGCTGAGCGTCGAAATCTCTTCGCCGAGCTCCGCGACCCCCTTCAGGAAGAGGACTCCTGCGCAGAGCCCATCGCCGGTGTTCGCGTATTCGAGCGCTATAATGTGGCCGGACTGTTCGCCTCCGATTCGCGCCCCCTCTTTACGCATCGTGTCGAGCACGTATCTGTCGCCGACCGGGCAGCGGAAAACTTTTATACCCTCCTTCGCGAGGAGCTCTTCGAGCGCCATATTCGACATCACGGTCGCGGCGACGCCGGCGCCGAGCCTGTCGCGCTTAGCGAGCCAGCGCCCTATCACCCACAGCATTATGTCGCCGTCGAGCACACGCCCACTGCTGTCGCAGAGCAGCACGCGGTCCGTGTCGCCGTCGTACGCGATGCCGAGCTCCGCTTTGTTCTTTACTACCTCCGACGCGAGCGTATTGATGTGCGTCACGCCGACGTTTTCATTTATGTTCACGCCATTCGGCTTATTGGCGATGAAGGTGACCCTGCCGCGCCAGTCTGAGAAGAGCGGCTCGACGAACGCCGACGCGGCGCCGTTCGCCGCGTCTATAACTATCGGGCAGGAATAATCTTTTATCTCCTCTATTATTTTTTTCAAACGCTTCGCGTACTCTTCGCGGAAGCGCGAGCCGTCGCTGACGCCTCCGATGTTTACCGGCGCCGCGAAGGCGCGCTTCTTTTCGTCGAGGAATATTTCTTCTATATCGGCCTCGTCGTCGTCCGTGAGCTTGAAGCCGTCCTTGTCGAGAAATTTTATGCCGTTGTATTCCGGAGGATTGTGCGACGCGCTTATCACCGCGCCGCCGTCGAAGTCGTTGTGGGCGGCTACGCTGCTGACGCCGGGGGTCGGGATGACGCCGAGGTCCGACGCCGAGCCGCCGGCCGACGTGATACCCGCCATCAGCGCGGACTGGAGCATCTCGCCGGAGCGCCTGGTGTCGCGTCCCACTGCGATCTTAGGTGTACCTGCGCCGCGCTTCCTCAAAAATACCGTGTAAGCCGCGCCCAGCCTCATAGCCGCTTCGGGGCGCATCATCCCGCTGTTTGCAACGTCGCGCACTCCGTCGGTCCCGAAGAATTGTCTTTTCTTATCCTGCATTTTTACGCTGACCCCTCTCAAAATTCACATGAAGCCAGAAAATCATTTGCCGTCCACGGCGGTGACGCGCACCTGCTCAGGTTCGGTCTGAACGATCTGAAAATCCCGTTTCAGGTTTTTGACGAGCACGGGGAGCTCCGTCTGCTGCGATACGATGTTCGAAACGTCCACGTACAGCTCGCAGGGAGCGCCGTCCGTCAGAGAATCGATAGCCGTCTGCGTCCCCTCCACCGTCAAGCTGACGGATTGAGGCGAAAGCTTCCACTCCTTTCCAGACTCGGACCCTTCGACGAGCAGAGGGACGTTCGTGAAGGTCTTTACGCCCATCTTCTTGGACAGGCGGATCTCGACCCTCGCGCGGTCAGGACCGGAAATCTCCACGCCCTCCTCAAGCTGCTCCGGCCTCATCGGTATCATGATCTGGATGTTCTGGTCCAGCCCCGTTATATCGACGGGAGGAAGGACGAGTGACTGCATCCTTTTGACCGCTTCGCTTCTGCCTCGAATCGAAACGCTCTCCGGTATGACCTTGATAGACTCGACTTGCAGATCCTCCTGCGGCGAACCGACGACTGAGACCTTCACAGGAATCCGTTCGCCGACTATCTCGTTTTCAAACGCCGCCGTCGCGTTCGTCTCTTTCGGCGTTATCGTAAGCTTGCCCGTCGGAGTCGTGAGGAAGGGCTGCTTGACGTTCGCCTGAGCCTTCAACGCGACGCTGACGCGCGCCTTGCCGCCCTCGTCGAGCTTGTCGAGCGCTACGACCGCTTCGAGCCCCTGCACCGCGAGGACTTCGTTCTCCGGTCCGCTGATCACCGCGCTTGCGGGGTCGAGCGTGATCGAGGATAAAATCATGCCCTCTGGCGGAGCGCCTTCAGCTCTCGCCTTTATTTCCACCGTGCGTTCGACGTGGCGGTAGACCTCGACCTCGGCAACCGCCGGCTTTAGGCTTATCACGCGCGCGAAGGAGGGAACGTCAAGGTTTATCGGAAGAGTATACTTTCCGGCCTGCAGATTCGCAAGGTCGACTTCGGCGATAAGGTCCGACGGTCTTACGCCCGACAGCATGTTTATCTTGCCGGATATTTTGAGTTCTATCTTATTCGTCGGCGCGTAGAGAGAAAAGCCGGCAGGGAGGTTCGCGTAATTAATCTCGACGCTCAGAGTGCGCGCCGATTCCGAGTCGCTGTCGAGCGCTACGAAGGCCCAGAGCGCCACTGAAATAAACACGGAGACGCATATGAAAAAGCCCTTCGACTGGAGAATCGATTCTCCTTTATAGTTCAGCCTGCCGCTCAACGACGAGAGCTTTCTGTCGACGGCGTTGAGCGTGCCTATGATAAGTCTTTCCAGCGTCTTCTTTTCATTCGGCATTTTTAACGCCCCCTGACCACTGCTGCTGTATTTCTTCGCGCAGCCGCTCCATAAAGTTCGTCTCCCTGCTTTCGAAGCTGAAATAATGGTTGCATATCTTTCTCAGCTGCTCTTCGTCGAGAGGCTTGGAAAAATGCCCGCCTACGGCGGCCGTTATCTCTCCGCGCTCCTCTGAGACGGTCAGAGCTATCGAATCGGACATTTCCGTCACTCCGAGCGCCGCACGGTGGCGCGTACCGTACCATCTCGAGATGTCGGTCTTCTCCGTCAATGGAAGGTAGCAGCCGGCCGCAACTATGCTGCTGCGGTCGAGCACGACCGCGCCGTCGTGCAGAGGCGTGCCGGGCCAGAAGATCGATATCAGAAGCTCCTCGGTGATGTCGGCCTTCAGCATGACCGCGGTGCGCCAGACTTCCTTGAGGCTCGTGTCGCGCTCGAGGACGCAGAGGGCGCCGATGCGCTGCGAGCGGCAGTAGATCAGCGCCTTTGTAAGCTGCTCGGCCCTCGCGTCTATATCCTTTTCGTCCTTAGCCATTTTCCAGAGGTGTCCCTTTCCGAGCTCTTCCAGCATGTGGCGCATCTCCGGCTGGAAAAGCACGGGGATGACTATGATGAACGCGCCGAGCATCTTTCCGATTATCCACGAGAGGCTGCGCAGCTCGAGGATGTTGGCTATCATCCCTATGAAGGCTATCGTCAGCACGCCGCGAATCAGCTGCATCGCGCGCGTGCCGACCAGCAGCAGCAGCACGCGGTATATCAGGAAGGAGACTATCAGAATGTCGATAAAGTCCTGCCAGCGCAAGTCGAAAAAAGCCACCGAACACACCCCTTACTACAGCTCTAAAAAATTATAGCTCAAAAAACGGCTCGAAACTTTACAAATGCCAATCGAATATCAACAACTTATTCGCATATTTTGCCTTTTACTGCCCTCTTACCTTTCGCAGAAACGCCAGATTGCCCTCGTCGCCTACGCCGTCCTTCGGCGTTTCCAGGATGGCCGGCACGTTCTTAAAGCGTTCGTCGTTCATTAGAAGCGAAAAAGGCAGCGTGCCTATCTGTCCTTCGCCGAGGTGCGCGTGGCGGTCGAGGCGCGAGCCCTTCGCGCTTTTACAGTCGTTGATATGCCAGCAGAAGACGTTGTCGATCCCGCAATGCTTATCTATCAGCGATATGAAGCGCTCGTAGGCATCGGCAGAGCGAAGGTCGTAGCCTGCCGCGAAGACATGGCAGCTGTCGACGCAGAAGGCGAGGCGCGGAGGCCATCTCAGCAGATCGCCGATAACGGAAAAATGTGACAAATCACCACCGAGGACGGAGCCCTGGCCGGCCATCGTTTCAAGCAGGACGCGCACCCTGTACCCCTGCGTCTCCTCGAAGAGCAGCCGCAACGACTCCGCCGCGATTTCCAGCGCCCTTTTCTCGCCGCCCTCCTTCGCGAAGCCCGGATGGAGGACGATATCGCTTATCCCCAGCTGATGGCAGCGCTCCGTCTCCGCGCGGAGCGCCCTTCTGCTCTTTTCCAGCGTTTCCGCGTCGGAGGAAGCGACGTTTATCAGATACGACGCGTGCGAGACAACGCTTTTAACGCCGGAGCTCCGCCACGCGTCGTAAAAGCCTCGCGCCTCTTCGAGGGAGACGGGCTTGCTCTGCCACTGCAGCTGGTTGCGGGTGAATATCTGCATCGCTTCGCAGCCGAGCGCGTCGGCCCTGGCGAAGGCTCGGCACACGCCGCCGGCCGCCGAAATATGAGTCCCTATAAGCGCCATCACCAGGCACGCCTCTCAAAAAGGCGGCGCCAGGCACCTGCAACTCTTCCCACTCGACCGCCCTTAAGCCTTGCCGCTCTCGATCTCCCCGTGCGACGTGAGCAGCTTCGCGCGCCCGCGGATCTTCATCGCGGATATATGTTCGGTGAACTGCGCGAGCCAAACCTCGCCCTCTTCAAGCTTCTCGGTGTGCAGAAATTTGTTTTCCGCGCCGCGCGTCACGCCGGTTACGGTTACGCCGTTTTCGAGAGCCTTGACTACTATATATTCTCCCGCGGCAGCCGTGTTTTCTGTCATTTCTTTTCTCCTCTTTTCTTATCTTTCCCGTATCAGATACAGCTTATATGGTCGTGGGAGTACTCAGAAAGCTCTTTCTTCAGCTCTTCTGTAGCCTCCGTCTTTACCCTTTTGATCAGCGAGACGATATAATCGTTCGTAAGGCCGCCGGCGCGCACCTTCAGTATTATCTCGCTTTTCCCCGGATGCTTCATAATGATCCTGAACATGCCGTCGTAGAAACTTTCCGACGTCTCCGACTCTACGGTGATTATAACGCGCCTCTCGAGCTTCTCCCTGTACTCCTCCTCCGTGAATATGTCGTCGGCCATTATCGATATTCCGCGGTCTTCGCGCGGCCTGCCTTTTATGAAATAGAGCTGCCCCGGCTGGAGTATCGGCTTGAACTGGGCCCAGCGGCTGTTGAATATCATCACGTCGAGCGTGCTTCGGTTGTCCTCGAAGACCGCGGTCCCATAAGGGTTGCCGGAGGACTTGCTGTATTTTTCCGTAACGCTCGACAGCAGCCCCGCGGTAACGGCGGGGCTCGGGGACTGCCAACTGCCGAGGTCGCCTATCGGACATGTGATATAGGGCCTGACCTCTTCCTCGTAGTGGTCGAACGGATGCCCCGAGATGTAGAGCCCCATGCTCTCCTTCTCCATGCCGAGCTTCTGATGCTCGCTGAAGTCGGGAAGCTCATGCATTTCAGGTATCATCGACGCTTCGTCGTCACCGAAGAGCGAAGCCTGGTTCGTATGCTGAGCCTGCTTCGCGGCCTGCTCCATGAACTGCGGCATCGCTCCCAACAGCATCGCGCGGTTGGGCTCAAGGCTGTCGAAGGCTCCTGATTTTATCAGATTCTCTACGACCCCCTTGTTGACCTGCCTCATGTCGACCCTCGTCAGGAAATCCCAAAAGGAGGTATATCTGCCGTCTTTATCGCGGCTCTCTATTATGCTCGCTACGGCGGCGTCGCCGACCTTGGCGACGGCGGAGAGCCCCAGCCTTATGACCTCGCCTACGACGGTGAATTCCTCTCGCGATTCGTTTATGTCGGGCGGCAGGACCTTGAAGCCCTCGTCGCGGACGCTGCGGATATACTGCCCGAGGGTTTCCATCTTCGAGCCCACGAGGCTCGAAAGGTAGGAGGCGAGATATTCCGCGCCGTAGTGCGCTTTAAGCCACGCGGTCCAGTACGCTATCAGGCCGTAGGCCGCGCTGTGCGATTTGTTGAAGCCGTAGCCGGCAAACTTTTCGATAATGTCGAATATATCGCCCGCGTTCGCCGCGTCGACGCCGTTCTTCCGCGCGCCTTCGATGAACTTCACACGCTCCTTCGCCATGACGTCCTTCTTCTTCTTGCCCATCGCGCGGCGCAGAAGGTCCGCTTCGCCGAGCGTATAGCCGGCAAGCGCCTGCGCGCTCTGCATGACCTGTTCCTGATAGAGTATGACGCCGTAGGTGTCCTTCATGTACGGTTCGAGCTTCGGGTGCAGATAGTGCACCTGCTCCTCGCCGTGCTTGCATCTGACGTAGGTGTCGGCCATGCCGCTGTCAAGGGGGCCGGGGCGGTAAAGCGCCACGAGCGCGATTATATCGTCGAAGCAGTCGGGGCGCAGACGGCGGACGAGCGCCGTCATGCCCAAAGATTCAAGCTGGAAGACGCCGAGCGTGTCGCCGCGCTGAAGCATTTCATAGGTCTTCTTGTCGTCGTCGGGTATCTCATTCAGATCGATCTTCCCCTTGCCGTTCGCCTCGATGTTCTTAACCGCCCCGTCGAGCACCGAGAGCGTGCGCAGCCCTAAGAAATCCATTTTTACCAGCCCGAGCTTTTCGCACGGCTCCATCGAATACTGAGTGGCGACCTGCCCTTCGCCGAACTTTCGCACCGGCACCATGTCGCTCGTCGGCTTAGGCGTTATGACGACGCCGGCGGCGTGCTGCGAGCAGTGCCGTGCGAGCCCTTCGATATGTATCGCCGTATCGACCAGCTTCTTCACCTCCGGCTTGCCGTCGTACATCTCTTTGAACTCGGGCACCTCGACGAGGGCGTCGGTTATATGCTTGTGCTGGAGAGGGTAATTTACAGGAATCAATCTTGTGATCGAGTTGACCTCCGCTATCGGGATGTTCATGGCGCGTCCGACGTCCTTTATCGCGCCGCGCCCGAGCATACGCCCGAACGTCACTATCTGGGATACGTGGTCGATGCCGTACTTTTCGACGATGTAAGCTATCAGCTCTTCGCGCCCCTTGTCGGAGACGTCGGTGTCGATATCCGGCATGCTTATGCGCTCGGGGTTTAAAAAGCGTTCGAAGAGCAGATCGTACTTTATCGGGTCGAGATCCGTTATACCCAGCGAGTAAGCGACTAAAGAGCCAGCGGCCGAGCCGCGCCCCGGACCTATCGGGATGTTTCTTTTCTTCGCCGCGACTATTATGTCGGAAACGATACAGAAGTAGCCGGGGAAGTCCATCTGCTCGATGACCCCGAGCTCGTATTCGAGGCGCTCTATGTAATCCTGCGGAGGATTTTCGCTCTTCAGCCTGTCGCGCAGCCCCCGCTCCGCCATTTTGCGCAGATGGGTTGAGAGCGTTTCGCCCTCGGGCAGCGGAAACTCGGGCAGGTAGTAATGCCCCGTATTCAATTTAACGTTGCAGCGGTCCGCTATTATCTGCGTGTTAGTCAGAGACTCGGGCAGATCGTCGCCGAAAATCGCCCACATCTCCTCCGGCGAGCGGAAGTAGTAGTCGTCGCCCGTGAAGCGGTAGCGCTTCTCGTCCGTCACGACGCTCCCCGTCTGCACGCACAGCAGCACGTCGTGCCACTCCGCGTCTTCGCGCCTAAGATAATGCGAGTCGTTCGTCGCGATGAGAGGTATTTCAAGCTTCTTCGACATCTCGACGAGAGCCTTGTTCACTATCGCCTGCTCAGGCACGCTGTTCGACTGCACCTCAAGGAAGTAGTTGCCCGCCCCCATGATGTCGCGGTAAAGCTCGGCGCACCTATAGGCGCCCTCTATATCGCCGCGGATTATGAACTGCGGCACCTCGCCGCCGATGCACGCGGAAGAGCATATCAGCCCCTTGCTGTAGCGCGCGAGCAGTTCGTGGTCGATGCGCGGCCTATAGTAAAAGCCGTCGGTGTTAGCTATCGAGACGAGCTTCGTCAGATTATAGTAGCCTTCTTCGCTTTCCGCAAGCAGGATGAGATGGTTCTGCCCCTTACCCTCGCGGCAGGTGTGGCCGTTCGGGTCGACGTAGACCTCGCAGCCGAGTATCGGCTTCACGCCGGCGTCGTTGCACTTCGTATAGAATTCATAGCAGCCGAACATCACACCGTGGTCGGTGATGGCCACGGAATCCATACCCATATCTTTCGCGGCCTTCGCCAGGTCGGCGCATCTGTTCGCGCCGTCGAGCAGGCTGTATTCGGTATGCACGTGGAGATGCACGAACGGCTTATCCGGCGAGCCCATGGCCTCTCCTCCGTCCGCCCGCGCGGCGCGCGGCTTCTGCTTCCATATATCGTGTGGCGTTCATTATTTTCCTCTCTTTCTCTATAAGTTTTCCGACAAACCTTCCAAACCGCTGTCGCCCTTCTCGACGTACAGCACTTCGGCGCCCGCGCGCCGCAGCATGCGCGAGATGCCTGGGTCGGCGTCCAAAAGCGCGCTCCCCTGCCTCTCCTGCTGCACGTTCTGACGCTGCGCCGGCTTATCGGCCGCTTTTTCCTCCTGCGCCGTCACTGGAGCGCCGGCTTCTTGCATCTGCGGCTCCGGCTCGGCCTCCTGGACTTCGGGAATATCTATACCCCACGTCCTGGCCGCGGCACGCAGCGCGTTTTTTCTGTTGCGCTCCATCGAAAGGAAGTTCTGCGAAGGGCAGGGGCGCTCAAAGCTTATTTCCAGCCCGCCGTCCGCGCTGTAAATTTCCGCGTTCAAAAGCGCCGACGCGACGGGAAGCCGATCGGAAGAAAGGTTCCCGACGAGGCGCGAAAAATCGCCGTCGCCCAGCCTGGCGCAGAGAGCCGCGGCGTCTAAGGACGAAGCTTTCTCGCCTGTCGAAGGCGCGGGAAGGCCGGCGAAGGGAGCCGTGAGCTGCGTCTTGGGCGCGGAAGTCGGGCGCGCGTACTGCGCCCCCTCCGCCTTCCGCGGCTGAGCGATTCCCTGAGCCGGAGCCGGCTGCGCCTCGCTTCCGCTCATGATGTTCCGCAGCTCCATGAAGACGAGGCCGCTGAATATGTCGCCCTTCATCCCGTAGCGCATCTTCGGCATGAGGCGCGACAGCACCATGCAGGCGGCCTGCAGCTTCTCCACCTCCCACTCCTTCGCCTCCGACGCCAGAAAGTCGCGCTCTTCAACGGAGGTTTCCAGCGCTTCGAGCGCCCTCTCCTGCCAAAGAGAATAAAGCCACAGGTCGCGGAAGAGCACGAAAAGCGACTCGCAGAGCCTTTCGGGCGAGATTCCGCGCGCCATTATCGAATGAAGCGCCGACGCGGCGCTCTGCGGGTCTGTGCGGAGGGAGACGGTCCAGCGCTCGAGCTCCGAGCGGCTGCTGCCGCCCGTCAGCTCGCGTATCGCGTCGAGCGACAGTCTGCCGCGGCCGAGCGCCACGGCCTGCTCTGTGAGGGAGAGCGCGTCGCGGAGCGCTCCGTCCGCCTGGCGGGCTATTTCCCAGACCGCCTCCTCATCCGCTTCGATATTTTCTTTTTCGCATACGTATTTGAGGCGCGCGACCGTATCCGCTGTAGTAATTCTGTGGAACGGTATATGCTGGCAGCGCGAGCGGATCGTGACCGGCACCTTGTGGGGCTCCGTAGTCGCGAGCAGGAAGACGACGTTCGCCGGCGGCTCTTCAAGCGTCTTCAGCAGCGCGTTGAAGGCCGCGTCGGTCAGCATGTGGACTTCGTCTATTATGTAGACTTTATAGGAGGCCGACAGCGGCTTCAGGCTGACGTGGCTCTTGAGGTCGCGTATCTCGCCTATGCCTCTGTTCGACGCGCCGTCGATCTCTATCACGTCGAGATGCTCGCCGGCGGCTATCGCGCGGCAGTTCGCGCATTCGCCGCACGGCTCGCAGCCGTCCCTCCTGTTCAGGCAGTCGAGGGATTTCGCCACGAGGCGCGCCGCTGATGTCTTGCCGCATCCGCGCGGGCCGGAAAAAAGATAGGCGTGCCCAAGCGCCCCCTCGCGAAGAGACTCCATCAGAACGCCCACAGCGGCGCTCTGCCCTACCATATCGGAGAATGTCTGGGGCCTGTACCTGCGGTATAGTGAAATATACATGTTACCCCTCCTAAATCGATTTACGAACGAACGCGGCTCACTGGAAATAGTCGGTGACCATATTTCCGCGCCGCGCCCTGTTGAGGGCGTCGTTTATCCTGTCGCGGAGCTCGGAAAGCGCCGGCATGCCGGGCAGCAGATCGCGCTCGGATAAAATTTTCTCGCGCCTTATCATCAGAACGCTTCCGCCTTCCGCCGCGGCTACCTTGACGTCGTAGGGGGCGAGCTCCAGCTCCAGCGCGCCGTCGAGGCGCTCCGCGAGCTCGCTGAAAAGTCTTTTCGCTTCGCCGCCTGCGGGCGCCTCCAATATCGGCTCACCGTCGACGAGCAGGCGGACGGAGCCTGAGTCTTCCTCCAGCGTGACCTTCAGAGAGCACACGACGTCCTTTCTTTCTATCTCTATCCCGTTGTCGCGCAGATACTTCATCGCGGCCTCCACGCGCTCGTCCTCTTCGGGATGCGTCTGGTAGATTCCCAGCTGATACTGCGCGCGCTTCAGCTTCTCGAGCTTCATGCGCTCCATCATCGTGAGCATCGCGGCCGGATTGTAGCCGGCCTTGCGCAGAACGTCTATGCCCATAGCGTCGGCCTCCTTTTCGAGGTCGATGCTGTAGCTGTTCATCAGCGCGGTCTGAAGTCCGCTGGACATCGCAGCGATTCCCGCGCCGCTCTTTCCGCCAGCCTGCGCAGCGGCGATGAGCCCCGCTATCGTGAGCAGGCTGAGCGCGTTGTTGCGCTTCGCCTGGACTATCCCGTGCGCGCGGTCCGCGTGGATGAATTCGTGGCACATGACGGCGGCTATCTCGTCCTCGCTCTTCAGGAAGTCGAGCATCCCCGTAGTGAAGTAGGTGATGCCGCCCGGCAGCGAAAAGGCGTTCGGCTGTTTCATCTCGATGATTCTGACGCTGTATTCGAGGTCGCGCTGGAGGTGCGGCGTCAGCTTTGCGGCGATCATCGCGAGCTTCGCCTCAGTGGAGGGGTCGAGCACCCGCGGATACTGCTTTTCGACCTCCTGCGAACCTTTGCGCCCGATCTTAAGCTCGCGCTTGATCGTTTTTTCGCTCGGCTCGGGAGAGGCGGCGGCGTATGCGCACGCGGCGCAGAAAAACAGCGCGGCGAACAGCGCGTACGCTGCAAAAAGTTTTTTGCTCAAGCGACTCGACCCCTTTCCGAAAAAATCCCGCGAAGCACGCTCCTATTATTATAACGAAAAAACGGCGCTTATTTTGCCCGCGGGCTTCGGCGAATCGAATTCTTCGACCTCCGGCCGCGGCGGCCCCCTTGCGCAAAAAAAGAGGAGGACGCGATACGCGCCCTCCCGCCGAGTCTCAGCCTCTCGAATTTTTATCAGCCGACGAACTTCTTTACGTCCTCTATCGTCTTCGGCTCTTCGCAGCGCGCCATCGCGCCCTTCTTCATCTCGATGAGCGCCGGCAGCTTCGCTATGCCGAGTTTCTCCGCCATCTTGCCGTTCCTGTAGCCGTCGATGAAGGCGATCTTTTTGCCGCTCTCCTTCGCGAATTTCTCGGCCTGCACCTGAAGGTCGATCTGCCGTTGCTCGATGCTCGAGGTGAAGAGCGCTATCACCTCTTCGGGCTCGATGAGGACGGAGCGCAGGTGAAGCTGCCCGGATATGTACGCGTATGCCGCCATCGCCGCTACGGCCCCGTCGCCGGCCGCAGTCACGACCTGGCGCAGATATTTGTCGCGTATGTCGCCCGCCGCGAAGATGCCTTCGACGTTAGTCTCCATCCTGTCGTTCGTCACTATCCAGCCGCCCTTCGCCTGTTCGACGAGCGAATTGTCGGGCTTGAGGTAAGAGACGTTCGGCTCCGTGCCTACGAAGACGAAGCAGCCCGCCACTGGCAGATCGGAAATATCTCCGCTCTTGACGTTCCTCAGGACGAGCTTTTCAACGACGCCTTCGCCCTCTATAGACTGTACGACGCTGTTCCAGATCGGCACGATCTTCGGGTTGGCGAGGGCCTGCTCCGTCGCGAAGCGGTCCGCCCTCCACTCGTCGCGGCGGTGGATGACGTAGACCTTATCGGCAAATTTCGTAAGATAGCCGGCCTCTTCGACCGCGACGTTGCCGCCGCCTACTACCGCGATCGTCTCGCCTTCGAAGAAGGCCGCGTCGCATACCGCGCAGTAGCTGACGCCGGCGCCTGTGAACTCGGCTTCGCCGGGGCAGCCGAGCTTCCTGAAGCTCGCGCCGGTCGCTAAGATGACGGCTTCGGCCTCGATTTCGCCCTGATCGGTAACGACGATCTTGCTTCCGCTTCTCAGCTCGATCTTGTTCACCGTGCAGGAACGGAACTCCGCCTTGAAGTGCTCCGCGTGCTTGCGGAATGCTTCGCCGAGCTCCGAGCCGGTCGAATGGATCGTGCCGGGCCAGTTTTCGATTTCGTCCGTTATATTGATCTGTCCGCCGGCTATGCCCTTCTCAAGAATAAGGGTGTCGAGCCCGGCGCGGCGTCCGTAAACGGCTGCGGCAAGACCAGCGGGTCCTGCTCCGATTATTACGAGTTCTCTTTTCTCCATCAAAAACATCCTTTCTGCAGAGAAGGTGACGTGTCAGGTCTCTTATAATCAAATTATATAAAATTTTAGCGTTTGCGCCATATTATGTGGCGAATTATCGCGTTGTAATCCAAAACTTTATTCACAAGAACAAAGCTGTCGCCGGAGAGCTCACACAGCTCCTCGGCCTGGCGGCCGCCGGCGCATTCGCAAAGAATCATCCCGCCGCTTTTGAGGAAACGCGGAAAAGCCGCGAAGAATTTTTTATACAGAAAGGTGCCGCCGCGGCCGCCGTCAAGCGCGGAGTGCGGCTCGTAATCGCGCACCTCGGGCATCAGCCCGGCTATCTCTTCGCTGGGAATATACGGAGGGTTCGCGGTAATGAAATCGAGACTCTCCTCTTCGACGGGCGCGAGCCGCGGCTCCCCGTTCAGCAGGAACTCGACGCGCGCTTCGAGCTTCAGCCTCTTTGCATTCATCCTCGCCCAGCGCAGCGCCTGAGGGCTCTTGTCCACCGCTACGCAGGAAAGCGACGGATTTTCCAGAAGCAGAGCGCAGGCTATGCAGCCGCTGCCGGTGCACCAATCCGCAAAGCGCGCAGCGCGTCCCTTGGGAAAATATTTCAGCGCCTCTTCTACGAGGAGTTCGCTCTCCGGACGCGGAATCAAAACGCCGCGCCCCACCTTGAAGGGATAGCCGTAAAATTCCGCTTCGTGCAGCACGTAGGCAAGGGGAACGCCCTTGGCGCGCTTAGCGGCGGCAGAAAAAATCCCGCGGCAGACGTGCGCGGGAATTTCGTCGTCCTTATAGATGAGCTCGGCGCGGCTTATGCCCGCGCGGAGCGAGATTATCAAATCGGCCGAATACTCGGGCCTCGCGCTCTGCGCTTCGCGTAAAATAGAGCGCAGTTCGCGGCGCAGCCGCTGAAGCTTCATCTCACACGGAAAGGAGCTTCAGCTTCTCGGCTTGGTCGGCCTCGGAGAGCATCCTGATGAGCTCGTAGAGGTCGCCGTCCAGAATCTGGTCGAGCTTGTAAAGCGTCAGGTTTATCCTGTGATCCGACACGCGGTTCTGCGGATAGTTGTAGGTGCGTATGCGCTCGGCACGGTCGCCAGTGCCGATCTGCCCCTTGCGCTCGGCCGCCATCTCCGCGTTCTGGCGCTGTAGCTCGGCGTCGTAAAGCTTCGTGCGGAGGAACTGCATCGCCTTTGCGCGGTTCTTTATCTGTGAGCGCTCGTCCTGGCATGTCACGACGATTCCCGAGGGAATGTGCGTGATGCGCACCGCCGAGTCGGTCATGTTGACATGCTGGCCTCCGGCGCCGCTGGCGCGGTACGTGTCGATCTTCAGATCCTCGGTGCGAATCTCCACATCCACTTCGGCGGCTTCGGGAAGGACCGCGACCGTCGCCGTAGAGGTGTGGATGCGTCCGCTCGCCTCGGTCTCCGGCACACGCTGCACGCGGTGGACGCCGCTTTCGTATTTGAGCATACTGAACGCGCCGCTCCCGTCGACGCGGAAGACTATTTCCTTATACCCGCCGATGCCCGTCTCGTTGCCGGAAATTATTTCGGTCTTCCAGCGCTGGCGCTCGGCGAAGCGCGTGTACATCCTGAAAAGGTCCGCGGAAAAGAGCGCGGCCTCTTCGCCGCCCGCTCCGCCGCGAATTTCGATTATGACGCTCTTCTCGTCGTTGATATCCTTCGGCAGAAGAAGCACGCGGATCTCGTGCTCGAGCTTCGGTATGTCCTCCTCAAGCTTCGAAAGCTCCTCCTCGGCGAGTTCCTTCATCTCTTCGTCCTCTACGGCGATCATCTCCTTAGCGTCCGCTATGCCCTTTAGCGCCGCCTCGTAGCGCGAAAAGGCGTCGACTATCGGCGCGAGCTCGACGTGCTTCCTGCCGAGCCGCTGCATCTCCTGCGGGTCGTTCGCGACCGCCGGGTCGGCCATTTTTTCTTCAAGCTCCTTATAGCTCGCTTCAATTTCCTTCAGCTTGTCTATCAGTTCCATCCTTTGCACCACCTGACGCAGTATCTTTTTCTATCGGGCGAAGCGCCTCGCCCAGCGCGGCTATCGCCACCTCCAGCTGATCGCGGGAGGGCGTGCGCGTCGTTATATATTGAAGCAGAAGGGCCGGCATTATCAAATATCTGCCCCAGCTCTCCGACTCAGCCGCGCCGCGTATGAACTCATAAGAGAGCCCTATGACGAGCGGCAGCAGCGCGACGCGGCTTCCGACGCGCCACAGCACGCCGCCCTTTCCTATCGATGCGAAGACTAAAATGCCGACGACGATCACGACGATGAGGAAGGACGTGCCGCAGCGGCGGTGTATCCGCGAATACTCCGCGACGCGCTCCGGTTCCAGCCGTTCGCCGTGTTCGAAGGCGTTTATCGTCTTATGCTCCGCGCCGTGGTACTCGAATACGCGCGCGATGTCCTTCCACAAAGATATGAGCGCGACGTAGGCGACGAAGACGGCGCCGCGCGCCACGCCCTCGATCATGTTCGCCGCGAAGCGCGAAAGCGCGAAATGCGCCGCAAGGTACTCCGACAGCAGCATCGGCAGCGCGATAAAAAGAACGACGACTCCGAGCAGCGCCGCCCCTATCGACAGCGCGCCCTCCAGCGGCGATATTTTCTCCTCTTCTCCAAGGCTGATGTCCGCCGAGATGGAAAGCGCCTTCATACCTACGCGCATCATCTCCACCATCGTAGCGAAGCCGCGGACCACGGGATATTTCCACGGAGCGGCCTTAAGCCATTTCGAGGCCGGCCACGACTGTAGGACTACCTTGCCCTTCGGGTCGCGCACCGCGAGCCCCCAATTCTCGGAGCCTCTCATCAGCACGCCCTCTATCACAGCCTGCCCGCCGACAGGAATCCTCCTCTTTGCTTCGCCGTCGGCGAAAAGCATCATGTTGAGAAGCGCGAACGCCGCGATCAAGAAAGCAGCTCCTCCATGCCGCTGTAAGGCTTGCCGCAGGGATGCGCCTCGCCGCAGGCGCCCGCGACGCAGGCGGGGCCGGCCGTGCCGAATATGACGGGCGCGGCCGCGCGCGCCTCGCGCAGCATCCCGCGCGCCATCTCCTGTATCTCCCACTGGGCGCGGCGACAGAGCCTCAGCGCGAAAAAGTGATGCAGCTCGCGCGCGTTCATCGTGACGACTATGCGCGTCTCTCCGCCGTGCGGCAGTATGAAGCGCGCGTCCTCCTTCGGGATTCCCAGGGAGAGCAGTTTTTCATAGGCGAGCCCGGCCGCTTCGGCCTGCTCCACGAACACCTTGAGCGCCTCCGCGTCCGCCGAGACGGACGGCGGCACCACGCAGCCGTTGCCTTTCATGCCTACGTAGCGCTGGCTCTGCTGCGAATAGCTCGCGACCCTGTGGCGCACGAGCTGGTGCGTCGCGACGCGGCTCACGCCTTCGATCGCGAATGTGAAAGAGGCATGCTCGAAGGGCGAAAAATGGCCGGCTTCGCGCAGCTTGGACAGAAACGACGAAATCTTAGCGGAATCGAGCCCGTCAAAAATTTCCGCAGCGCCCGACGCGCTGTAGCATAATTTCGCCGCCGCGGCGACCACCCTGTCAGCATCAGGGGTAGCCGCTATAAGTTTTATAAATAAGCTCATTGCGCCGCTCCTTTTTTCGCAAAACTAATTTACCGAATATTCTCATAAAAGAAAAAAGAGAGGGCGCACGCGGCGTCCCCTCTTTGGATAACGGCTATTCGGCTTTCTCTTTTGCCGCCTTCTGCCCGTAGTCGACGCCGGCGTACTTCTGGCGGAACTTCTCAAGGCGTCCGGCTTCTATCACGCGCCCTTTTTTGCCGGTGTAGAAAGGATGGCAGGCGCTGCATACTGAAACCCTGATGTCGCCTACCGTCGACTTTGTCTCAAATGTATTGCCGCACGCGCAGGTCACCTTGCAGACCTCGTATTTCGGGTGAATGTCCTTTTTCATTTATCGCACCTCCAAATGCTCGATTACTTCCAACATACAGCAAAATATTATATTCCACTTCGCCCGGCGGCGCAAGCTTTCGTTTGTTTTGTCTGCTTTATCGACCTATTGGTCGATTGTCCAATGTATGATTGACAAAAATACACTTCACGCGTCACCGCGTTGTTTTCAGTGCTTTGCAACACATACCCTAGATTGCCGTTTTCCCGCCGGCGGCATTATGGGAAATACAACAGGATTAGCGTTTTGCCATTAATCTGCCGAGTTGGAAATAAACCGACCTTTGGGAGAAACTATAAAAGATTGTCCCGATCATTTGCACCATCGGTAGTTGGAGCTTATACCTTACGTCATTTATGTGCGGCGTTTTTTTATAAAGCATGACAGTATCGCCAGAAGGGCGGCGATCCCAATTCCGCCGTTGCATCCACCGCCGCCGTCTGAAGGCGTGTCAGGCTCCGCCGGGGTAACGGACCCCGTCGGGTTCACTGCAGTATATGCGGAAATATTGCCGCCTAAGTCGTTACTTCCGAACTCCTTCCAGTGCGTTCCGTCATAGCGCCAGAGGCTATAGCCGACGCCAATCCAAAGATATTTCGTGCCTTCGTCGTAGACCAATCCCAGGCGGTAGCCATATTTGCCTTTGAAATCCCTAAGTAGCGTGCCTATATCGCCATTCTGTAGTTTTTTCAGAGTCGTCTCGTAGAGACGGATGCTGTATCCCGGCGTATAATCCTCGCCCGAAGTCCATTTGGCCGCCTGTATGTAGACCTTGTCGCCGGCTAAGACAATCGCGTCAAACATGTGCTTGAACGTTGGATCCATAGCGTTCACCTCTTCAGCGGTGATGAGGCTGCTGACCTCCATCGTACTAAGATCCGCCATCTCGACGCACGATTCGGGATTCCAATCATCCCCAAACTTCTGTACGCCGCCCAGCGTGGCCACGTAGAGCTTGCCGTCGATCTGCGAATAGGCTCCCGGCGTGAAGCCGTCGAGGTTTTTGCCCTTCATCTCCACACGCTCCAACTCGTTCAGCTCCGCGTCGAGCTTTATCAGATTGTTAAGCCGGTATGATCCCGAAGCCGTATCCCATGGGTCGTTGCTGCCGGTAAATATCGCGTAAATATTGCCGTCATAGGCGCACAGAGCCTCGCCGTGACCGTCGTACTTGGAATCGTTGTGGAAGTATTCGTACTTCTTGTCCTGTTTGTAGACGTCGTCCGCTGTGGTGATACGGCTGACGATCGGAATATCATAAGCTGTGGCGTAAAGGCGGCCGCCCAGCTCTGCTATCGCCCTCGTATTGTGCAGCGTCGTCGTCGCCTCTCGCAGCGGTTTACTCCAGGCCGACGGCTGCGCCCACTGTGACTGTTCTCCTGGGTTATAAATGGGAATTACGTCGGTGCCGTTTCCGGTGTAGAGCGTCACAGCGATGCGGAAATTGCCGTCGGCGTTCCTGAATGGGTAGAGGCCCTGCCCGGCATTCCCGCCCATATTGCTGATGAGCGGCGAGACGGGAGCTTCCGCCCCCTGGACTATGCCAAGCGCAGTGTTCGCATAATTGTTGTCCTGCCTGGTAAACAACAGATCGGCCCGCGCCGGCAGCGAAGCGACAAGCAGTAAGAGAATGATTAGCGGTAATACGATTTTTCTGCGCATATTGCTTCCTCCTATAATAATTTTTTAGAAAGTCCAAAGCAGGGCGGCGTAAAATGTCCTGCCCTGTATCGGGTACCAGAGAACTCTTTCCGGACCGTTGCCGACGGCGAAAATCATCACGTCTGGGCCGGAGTTGAAAACATCGTCAACGCCGAAGACCAGCTTGAGGCCGTCGCGTATCTGCCAGTGCACGCCGAGACCCAAAGTCGTCAGATCGTCCCAGCCAACTTCTCCCTGCATATCGTAATAGTTCTTGCCTATATGGTGCAGCTCGGCAAAGAGCTTCGCGCGGTCGTCCTTAAAAATTTTTCTGCTCACGCGCAGCAATCCCTCAAACTCGGGGCGGTTGGGCAACGGATCGTCGTACATGTATCCCGGCGTCTTATTCTTAGGATTCATCCAAGTCGCGGAGAGATAAATATCCCACTTGTCGCGCTTTACCGTCGCTTCCAGTTCCACGCCGGATATCTTCGCCTCTCCGATATTCACGTACTGCGCGTATCTGGGGTTGACCATCAGATAGTCGATGAGATTATTTGACTTGCGGTAGAAATAAGTCAGCTCGGCCCTGACCTGCGCCTTGGATATTTCTCCTTCCCAGCTCACGCCGGCGTCATACTGCGTGCCGTCCTCCCACTCAAGCTCTCTATTGGGGACTATGAACGCTCCGTCTCCGTAAAGCTCATAAAGATTGGGCGCACGGTTATAAGTACCTCCGGTCAGCTTCAGCGTCCAGCCTCTGTAAAACTTTTTCGTCAGCGCCGCGCCCCAGGAAAATTCCGTGACTCCTTCTGCGGCATTCCACCTTACGATCGGCGTGAACCATAAGTCGCCGGCTTTGTTGAGGCTGATAGTATCCTGTATCTGCCCGTTCCACGAATTGCGCGTGTGGCGCTCTCGCCCGCCGAATTTCTTAACGACATCTCCCATCGTATGGAGTTCTTCGTTGTAATAATTCCACAGAAACTCGACCAAATGGCTATCGCCCAGCGGCAGCGAACCGTCGACGGCCGCGCCGAAACGCTTTGTCTCATATCTGTTGTGCTGCTCGCCCCAGCCTCCGATCTTATTCTCCGGGTCGTCATAATCCTTCGTCTGATGCAGGTATTCCAGACGCAGGCCGTAGTCAAGATCGCCAAGCCTGTCCTGTCGCATAACGATGGCGTTCCACTGGTCCGTTACCTGTGCGGCGCCGGGCACGCTGTCGAACTTGTCCGCGCCTGGGGCCGAATAGGGCAGCTCTCTGTCGTTGCGTTTCCAGCCGCCCTCTATCTTCCACTTATCGCCGTTCCACTTTAGCAGAAGATTAGAATTTTTATAGCCGCTGTTCTGCCTCTTCGCCTTATAGTCGTCGTCGGGGGTGTAAGGCGTGTTATTGTCGTTCCAATACTCAAAATCGCCGTCCGTGCGGTCGAAATTGACGGAGCCCATAAAAGCCCCCTCGCCCAACGGCGAGTGATATGTCAGGCCGCCCGTTAATCTACCGAAGGAGCCGACGCCGGCTGCGGCGGAGCAGCCGGCCTTCTTCGGCTTCACCGTGACGATGTTGATGACGCCGCCCATCGAGGCCCCGCCAAAGCGGGCGGGAATATAGCCGCGGTAGACTTCTATCCTTTCGACGTTTTCCACAGGGATAGTGGAAAGGTCGACTGCCGGTTCACTGCCAAGGTTCATCAGCACTCCGTCTACATAAACGGCTACCTGCGAGGAGCTGCTGCCGCGCACCGAGGCCGTTGTGTAGGCGCCGCGCCCTTTTGTTTCGATAACGTGCAGCCCCGGCACCTGTTTGAGCAGTTCGGGAAGGTTCTTCTGTTCCCCCTTCATTTCCTGCGGCTTGATGACGGTGACGGTGCCCGGAGAGAGGAGCAGCTTCTCCTCCCGCTCTGCGTCGGCGGTGACCTTCTCCTCAGGCAAGCTCACTGCATTGTCCGCAGCGGCGGCCCCCGCGCAGAGGAAGAGGCACAGCGCTGTAATAAAAAGATATATCCTCATATCTTCCGCCTTTCAGTGACTGGGACGCCCCGGCTCCGTATGTGCCGGAGCATCCCGCCGTCTATCCTGGCTATGCCCCAGAATTATTTCGTGACCTTCTCTTTGCCGCGTGTGTGACGAGGGGGATCGCCGCCAGCAGCATAATTCCCATGTACCCGGCGGCATTGCAGCCCCCGGAGGAGCCGCTAGACGATGCTGGGGGCTGCGGGGCTTCCGCCAACCTGACGACGGCGATCGAACTGATGATGCCGCACTCCGCCGGGTTGAGGTCAAAGCCACCGTTGTCCTGGATGTAAAGCGCCAGTTTGTAGGAAGCGTCCGGGTCGATTTCATCCTCGGGGGCCATCATCCTGTCGTCCATCGTCTGCAACGTGAAACGCTTGTCGCCGAAGGCGTCCTGATCTTCGGCGTAGGCGAAGAACTCCCCTGTGCCGTCCGGACGCGTGCAGACGAGCGCCGCCTTTTGCGGCGTATCGGCCATCAGCAGGTCGCCGCTGACTACTAAAGCCGCCACAGCGAGCTTGTTCGGCTGCCGTGTGGTCATCTGCATGACGGGCAGCGGCTTTATCTGCGTTATCTCCGCCTTGTCCAGCGAGGCGGCGTAGTCGACCGCGGCTCCGAGCAGCGCTGAACTGAGGAAGGCGACGCCCTTTGAATTGGTTCTGAACGCCGATATGTCGGCGCCGCAGGCGGCGGCGATATCGACGAGCATATCCGAGGTCGCGCCCACTACTTTCAACGCCTCCGCGTAGGTCGGGACTACGCTGCCGGCCGGAATGATGCCGGAGATGTCCACATCCTTGATCTGCTCACCTTCAAGCGTGATGGAATCCTTGAATCCTCCGTCGGCAGTCGCAACAGTGAAGGTGTACCCGTAGGCCTTATCGTG
The DNA here is from genome assembly GCF_000712295.1 of Synergistes jonesii. Taxonomy (NCBI): domain Bacteria; kingdom Thermotogati; phylum Synergistota; class Synergistia; order Synergistales; family Synergistaceae; genus Synergistes; species Synergistes jonesii. The sequence goes on from NZ_JMKI01000053.1 coordinate 48,715, forward strand.
TCCCTTCCTCAGCGTAACCCGAAGAGTTCCGTCTTCCCTACGCTCCAAGAGCACGTCGTCGGAGAGGGCCTCGCCGGACAGCGCGGAAAGGCTCCAGGCGACGCTCGTGTCGTCTGCGTCGGAGGGAAGCACGGCGACGCCGAGGGTACGCGTCTCCCCCTCCGTCAGCTCAGATCTGTCGCCGTAGGCAATAACGGCTTCCACCGGGATGTTGCCTTTAGCTACTTTAAGCGTCGCTTCAAGCGTCACGGAGGTTTCAAAGTTCGATATATATCTGTCCTTCGGCTGGCCGGAACCTGTGTCCGTATGGCCGAGAAGGCCTTTTATATCGGCGGAGAGCGCCGCGTAGGAGATATCATCCGCTGTAGCGAGGGCCTTGACCTTAATCGTTTTCGAGCCCTGCCCGCTTATTATTTGGAGCTTAGCCCCGTCCGCGTGCCAGGTATATTTGAGCCCCGAGGCGTCGGCCTGCGGCGGATAGGAGATGATGTGTACCTCGCGCTCTTCGCCGGGCTTGATCGTGCCGAAGTCGGCTGCGTCGAATATCGCGGCGGCCACCGGCAGCTTGCTTTCGTCCGTCACCCTGCCGTATTCGTAGTGCCCCATAGATGCGTTGCCGTTCAGCGGCTGATCGTCCGTCATCTTGAGCCAGTAGCAGTTCTGATAATCATAACCGAAGGCGCCGACTACGCCGCCGGTGTAGCCTGCGGCGCCACTGATCTTAGCGGCTACCGACACGGAATCTGCCGTGATGTTGCTGTTGAAGCCTCCGAAAATGCCGCCGGCGTCCATGCCGGAGATTATCGAGTTGGACATTACGACGCAGTTGCGGACTTCGCCGTGGTACCACGATGAGAAGCCAACTACACCGCCTGCGTAAGCATAACTTATCGGAACCGAAGCTACTGGGCCGAAGACGACGCAGTTGCGTATCATAGCCTTGATGCCATCCGTCACAGGTCCGGTACCGTCACCCCTTGGGTTGCCGTTGAGCCCGGCGATGCCTCCGGCGTAGCCCCTCTTAGAGCTGGTGGCGAATACCGCCACATCGGTGGCGCAGTTTTCGATCAAGCCGTCGGCCCAACCGGCGACGCCTCCGACGCCTTCGCATTTGGAGGCATCGACGCTCCCCTTGACGACAAGGTTTTTGACCGTACCTTCGTTGTCCAGATAGCCGAAGAGCCCCGCCGTTTCGCTCTGCGTATCGTTATGCACGTAGAGATTCTCGCAGGTGACTATAGAAAGGCCGGATATGGTATGGCCACCGCCGTCGAAGGTGCCGTCGAAACCTTTATAATTTGGAATTACACTAAACCCGCTTTGAACTGACTTATAGTCGATCTTCCACCCTATCGGCGCCCACTCTTTCCCCTGGAGGTCGATGTTGCGCGTTAGCAAGATGTGTTTATCCTTAAAATAGATACTTGGGTCAAACCAGTTGCCGACCCTGTTCGTCAGCTTCGCAAGCCCGGCGAGCTCCTCCGGCGTCGAGATGAGGAAAGGCTTTTCCTTGGTGCCGCGTTCGTTTTTGTAGTCGTCATACCACCTGGTGTCCGGCGTCCACGAGTCGGCGTACACGGCGGCGGCGAAGACTAAGAGTATCAGCAGCGCTAGCTGCGCCGCGACGGCCCGTTTTGTTTTTAAGAGAGTCCTTACGTTCATCTTGCTTTCCTCCTATTTCCGGCATCCGCGCCTGACGCTCACCGCCATAAACGCCGCCGGCAGCAGCAGCGCCAGCAACACTATTGGGCCGCAGGCCACCGTCGAACAGCCGCCGGAGCTTCCGCCGCCGGGAGTCACCGTGTCTGCCTTGGCCGTGACGGTCAAAGAGGCCGATAGGCCCGTTCCGTCAACGGCTTTCGCAGTAAGCTTATATCGTGCCCCTTCAACGAAATTCACGAGCGTTACCTTCACCCGGCGCGTCGATTCGATATAAGTTATCTCAAGGTCGTCAGTCGTGGCCGCGTCGCCGGAGATTACTTCGTAGCTCCATTTCAGTTCCGGGTATGAGACACCACTTTCGGGAGTGATGGAGGCTGCCACCTCTTCGCTCGCACCGGCGCTCTTGAGGATTATCTCCTCCGCGCTGAGTAACAGCTCTTGCAGCGAGGAGAGCACACTCAGCACGACCGCCTTAAGCGACCATGAATTTCCGCCTGGAAAGCCTGAGGCGCTAAGGTAAAGTTCGGTCGTTCCGCTTTTTCCGCTCCTTATCACAGCAGTATCGCTGGAGTAGGCCACAGAAAGAGCGGATTTATCCGAGGTCCCCCAGGAAAACCCGAGTTCGCCCATGTCGCCGCAGTTAGTTGGGAAGACAAGAGCCTTTATTGTTGTAGGAATGTTTTCCACAACCTTATAAATAGGCGGCAGTATCACTGAAGCCGCACGGAGGTTTTTCGCCTCGATCACCTTGAGAGCCTGTTCGTCGGTTATTTCGTCAATGTCGCCGACGGCTTCTTCCGCCCGTCCGTCGCCGCCGAGCCATTCGCATCCTGTGAAGGTGGATATCCTTGCTCCGTGCCCGATCAGGCCGCCGATCATTGCCGACGGCGCTGAAATAGAGACGGCGGAGGAGCAGTATTCAAATAATATGTTGTTGGTATAGCCCACGACGCCGCCAACATAGAGTCTCTTGCCCTCCGCAGCGGAGGCCGTTATTTTTCCTTCTCCAGTACAAGCCACAATAGCATTGCTGGCCCAAAGATTTCCCGCGACTCCGCCAATCTGGGCGCTTTGCGCGGTCTTTATATTCATATCACAGAAGCTCGCGCAGTTTGTCATCGAACCGACAGTATGTATCCATCCCGCGATACCTCCTATATATGATGTCCCGCCAAGCGAGGCGTCCCCTGGAGCCGTAAGTACTATCGAGCCGGTAAAGCCGCAGTTTTCAACAGCGCGTCCGGCTTCCCCCACCACGCCCCCTACAGTGGCGTCATAAGACAGGCTGATATCCGCCGAGACATAACAATTTAGGAAACTACACCAGCTCATACCGGAAATGCCTCCGACATGCCCGTGGCTGTCGGAAGAGATTTTTCCACTAAAGGAGCAGTTTTCAATTGTTTTGTTGATCGTCCCATTGGCGGTTGCCTGTGTGGCACCCAACAGTCCACCGATGTAGAAGCCAACAGATCCGGCGTCTTTGTCCGCCTGGGATGGGCGTATATCTCCCTCTATATGCAGGTTTTTAAAGACAGGATAGACAGCTTCGCAATAGCCGAAAAGACCGATATATGAAATATATGAAATGCCATCACTAATGGGATTTTTTATTTCGCCAAGTCCACTTACTTTATGCCCGCAACCGTCAAAAGTGCCACGAAAACAATGCAGAAGCTGCCAGCCGGTCTTGGTGCGGTGGCCGATGGCCGTCCATGTCCCGCCAGAAAGGTCTATGTCGCTCGCCAGTTTCACCGTCTTGCCTTCAAACTGCTCTGTGCCGTCGTTCACGAGCTTAGCAAGCCCTGCAAGCTCCTCGGCAGTGTTAATCGTGAAGGTAGCGTCCGCTGAGTTCGCCTCATACCAGCCGATGTCGGCTGACTCTATCCAATTCGCAGCCGAGGCCGCACCGGCGAATAATAAAAGCGCAGCGAGGATGATGTGAAAAGTGATTTTTCTTATGAGCATCGTTATTTTTCCCTCCTTCGATTTATTGAGCTTCTTTCGACGCCTGAATAGCGGAAGAAGTTCTCAACCGTCGGGTGAATGCTGGAAAAATAACGCCGTCTTTTTATAAGGGAATAACGACATCTTCTCAGCTCCTTTCATATAAAGGCGGTCAGATAACATCCGCCTTCGCCGGAGCGGGAAGACCTTGACATAGATAAGGGAGAGAGCGTTGTGTGATGCAAAACGACTCTCTCCCCTATGAATATGTACACAACATCTGTTTGCATACAAAAAGTATATGCGGAAATCGCCGTCCTGCGCCCGCTGCGCATCGCTAACTCCGAATCCCCGGTAGGTCTTCTGGCTCCCGTTCATCCTACTGCAAAGCGTCTGTCCCACTTTGCATAAACAGCTTACGCGAATTTGTAAAAAGCATGCAAACTTGTTTTGCTGTTTACCCCGCGCCTTCTCACCCGTGTCGCTAACCTAAGGCGGCGACTGTCGGCAATGGCATATCGCGGTTTCGTCCCGATTACAGCAGCAGCGGCTGCCCCGGCTTTCATACCGGATTCCCTGGCTCCGCAGATTCTGAATTTTTAATTACTCAATCGACCGACGCATTTCAAGGTTGTCTTTTACCGGCAGAAGCCCCCCTTCCTATATCGCCACATTTGCGGTTTACACTGTTTTCACAAAACAAAAACAACTAATAAACGATATGACAACAACAAACATACAGCACCGTACAGAGGACGTATCGCAACATACCAGACTCTTCCGTAGAAAGCCGAACCAATGTACAGTGCGCTTTCAAGCTTGGAGTAAAGTATAACATCTACGCCACCTCTGTCAAGACATACTCGCTTACACATCCAGGATGTCTGTGTAACATATAAGGGCTCTGTTTTTAGCTTGACTTTATATGCACCTTGTTATGTATTGTGCGTACAAAACATAGAAAAGAGTACTATAAATGCCATCAGTAAATCCGATAATACAAGTGCGTGTAAATCCTGAAATAAAGGCCGCGGCCTCAGAAGTTGCGGATGGTATAGGAATTCCGCTTTCAACGCTGATAAACACCTTTGTAACACGGTTGGCATGGGAGGGGAAAGTGCCGTTTGAACTTATAGCTCCGGCCGTTCCAAACGAACGCGTACGCGCGGCGATAGCCGAGCTCGAAGATGGAAAGGGGACTCGTTGCGCCACCATCGAAGAAATGTACAAAACAGCCGGAATAGAAAAATGAGAGAGCTTGAACTATCGACACAATTAAAAAAGACCTTAAGCGCCTGTAAAAACAGAGAGCGCCGCTTGACGAACTAAATACGGCAATCGAAATACTTCAAAGCGACATTCCTGTTCCAGAGAAATATAAAGACCATATCCTTATCGTCAACTGGAAAGAATATCGTGAGATTCACATAACGTCGGATCTGTTGCTGATATATAAAAAACAGGAACAGACAGGCTGAAACTCGCCGCCGCGGGAAACTACGTGGAGCTGTTTAACAGGTAAATGACTAAAAACGCCTCTTAAACGATAAGCCACAGAGACTCAGGGCCTGTATTTTTATGTTTTTTATCGTAAAACGCCAAATACGAGTAGCAAAAAGTTTATAAATAAGCAGGTTATTTATTGCGATAGTCGTTTGCGTCTATGCAGCGATCGTATTCTTCTTTTGAAAGGCGTATCCAGTCTGTGCCGTCGATGCCTCTTTTTAAGTCCGGGTGGTCAGGCATGACGGAGGCGATCTTTATCCAGCGTTGTTTTTCATGTGCGATAGCTCGTATCTCTTTACCTACCTCCGCGAAGTCTGTGTCACGGCTGAAAAGAACAGCTACGTCACAGCGGCCGAGACGGGCGGTGCGCACAAGATCAAGGGCGATTCTGATGTCCACGCCTTTTTCACTGGGTGTACCGTTGTTGTAGTGGAGCGGCGTGGTAAAGGTATCGACGCGCGTGTCCTGCGCTTTATGGGCGGCCAGTTTATTATTCCAAAATGAGTGCCAGAATGGATTCCTGTCATACGTGTGTACACCGGTATAAAGATGAATACCTGCAAGTCTCCAATCTGGATACCTACCGACTATTAATCGGGAAAGAGCGACAGGATCGAAATTGGGATAATTTATCTTCCAGGCTGCTTTTACTGAGAGATAAAGATTCTGGAGGTCAAAGAATATTTCAGCACGTTTTATTTTTGGTTCGAAATAATGCATTTGAACCTCCTAAAAAATAACCCCTTTGAAGCTATTGCAACGGGTACGCCCGTCAACTCCAAAGGGGAGAAGATACTCATATTATACAAACGGATAGGAGGGGAGTCAAGGCCGGCCGGCGATCCTTAATCTCCAAGTACCCCGAGGCACAAAAACAACAATACCTCACTGTTGCGTTGTCAGCGCAGGGTTATGATATGTCCAGCAAAAGAAATACTATAAACCAGTGAGGGAAGGAGGTGCGGACAAAATATTGGACTGATCATGCAGCCAGACCAAGACTTTGGTAGCCACGGCTCGACGCCGAAAAATATGTAACAAACTCGCCGGCATTTTAGAGATATACCGTCTCGCCAGGGAATGGCGCGCCGTTGAATCCGAGCGCCGGGCTTGAAGCCGCCAGAAAACACGGGACAAAATAGCTGCCTTTACTTCGCCCCGTCTCTCAGTGCGTCAAGATAATCAGCATACCACTGCATCATCTCGACGCGCTTATCCATACTTTCTCCAAGCAAAAACGCCACGAGCTCTTTCCTGAAGTCAATACATCGAGAACGAGTCCGTTCTCGATCGGAATCTCGCCGCGCTTTCACGAACTCAAAATACGGGCTATCTCCTTCTTCAATTCTTTTTCGGTTATCACCGAAGCCCCCCCTTCTGTCTCTCAAAACCGGCGATTTAACACGAAACGCAATCCAGCAGACGCGCATGATACACGAAACACTCTCAATCGTTATACATCACCCCATAGTGCCTTTAAAAACAAAAAAACCGCAAAAGCCCGTCTACAACAGGCCTTCCGGCTCATTTCAAGGTGTTTTGATTTACTTTGAATTTAAGAACTGGTGCCGGAGGGGGAGATAGTTTATAATCAATAATAAATATAAGGGGAGGTTTTATCGTGGCTCTTATCAAATGCTCAGAATGTGGCAAAGAGATTTCAGACAAAGCGTCCGCTTGTCCGCACTGCGGCTACCCAATGGGCGAGATAAAAGTAACAGAGGTGGAGCGCCCCGCGCAGGAAGCGCCGTCCGTGCAGGTAGAAGCGCACCCCCCGACGGCAGAACCCCCGCACAAGAAGTCCTCCATTATGATTTTCGTGGCTTTTTTAGTCATTTTGACCGCGGTGGCGCTTGCGTTCGCAAGTTTCGACGACCGAACGAAAACGGCTAGACAAAATAACGAAGGCAAGACAAAAACAATCCCCACAAACGCCACTCGGGTAGAAACTGTTTCTAAGCCGGAGCCATACATTCCATATGAATTCGCTAAAGATTTTGTTCGCGATAGACTGGTAGCGCCAAGCACGGCAAAATTCATGCCAATCTCCCGAGTTCATTATGTCCTTTACCCTGACCAAAAGACATGGAGAATTACTTCGTTTGTTGACAGTCAGAACGCTTTCGGGGCGATGGTGAGAACGAAGTGGTCGGTTAAGCTGATCGAGACTAAGGATACATGGAAGCTGCTAGACATAAAGTTTGAGCAATAAATCTCCTTATCTCAATCACAGAATCAATAATATAAAGTAATAGGCATTATAATAGGATACCAGGAGGAGGGGATGAGCATGTCTCCAACGAAGACGATGGAAAGAGAGAAAGCGGCAAACATATTCCTGTCGCTCGACGAAGAGAATTTCGACCGCGCCGCAAGCTACATCGCATATCTGGCGGAGATGGAGCGCCTTGAAGATGAGGATGACATCGCTTACATTGAAGCCCATAAAGACGAGCCTTCCGTCCCGCTGTCCGATGTGTTAAAGGAGCTGGGCCTTGGGTAAGTACTCCGTGAGGCTGAAAAAAAGTGAAGAGAAAGCGCTCGCCTCTTTTGATGCCTCAACTCAAAGGGCCATAGCGGCGAAGCTGCTTTCTCTCGCGAAAGACCCATACCCGCAGGGGTGCAAGAAAATTCATGGGCTAAAAAACACATGGCGTATACGCAGCGGAAATTTTCGCATAGTTTACGCCGTGCATGAAGACATTCTGCTTATCCTCGTGATAAGGATAGGCGATAGAAAAGACGTCTACAAGGGAATGTAAATGATATTTACCATGCAAGATAAGATTATGGGTTCCAGAGGTAAAAGCAATGTGTGCGCTTTTAAAACTGTTTGTCGTCTTATTTATTCTTTATATATTCATGCCAAAGGATTTAATGGTAATATTTGCCGTGGTAGGAGGCATAACGGCTGTCTTTTGGGCATCACAGCGGAACAAGCCGTCCCCACCCGTTCCAAGCTCCCCGCCTACTCATAAACGGCGGGAGCCGCTAAATCCGCCTGCAGCGCCCAAAACAATAAACGCAGATTGGAATATAAGCGTTTCCTTTAGCAAATCCCGCAGTGCAAATTTTGAACGCGCCCTGTTTCTTGCACGAGAGGCCCCCAAGTTCGAACAATTTGATAATGCTGAAAACACGGTATATCAGGCGACATTCTCGGCGCAGCCGCATGATTACATGCGGTTTGTCAAGCTATATGAGATGATTTCCGGCTGGAAATCCACGCACGTTATGATTTGCGGAGAGCTTGTTGACAGGAAAATAGTAAGTAATCTTAATTATTGTTATGGTGACAGAATACGCTCCGGCAATCCGGATTTTTGCTACGGCGCAAGCCACATGACGGCAAATCCATTTGGGTGCCACAGATTGCAAATCAGCGCGTGCAATAACCCGTGGATTAAGTTTTTCCGCCCCGTTGGCGATGGTAGTTATAAACTGGATAAAAAGGCTATGAAGGCGCGCATTGACAGCTTCGCCGCAATTTATCGACATTGTCCCGTGTTTGATTATGGTGAAATCCTGCTGAAATTGGAACTCCTGCCCGATATTGTTTCAGGGCGTGAATATCACGAAATATACGAGAACGAAAACGGCCCTGTACTCTCTGCCGAAGAAGCGGACACAATAAACAGTGGCGCGTGGCTTCATAATCCGACGATACATAAGCTGTTCCAAGGACAAGATGAAGAGACGACAAATAAAATTCTTAACGCTATTAAAGTTGGATATGCAGGAGGGGAAACTAATTCGCAAATAAAACAACGCATCGATAAACTCGTAGAGAGTTCGGCAAAAAACGAATCTCTTCCTACCCCAAAAACCATTGCACAAACAGCAGCTTTGGCTATGGCCAACACGGCGCGGTTGGAGATGTACCGCAAGAACGCGGACATCATCCTTTGCATTCAGTGGCTTGCGGCGCTCGACCTTCGCACGTGTATTGAGTGTGCGGAGCTCGACGGCAAGTATTGGGATTTGGACGGCAATCCTATAGGGCATGAAATCCCGTTCGTCCCGCCGCCGGTGCATTCCAATTGCCGTTGTACACTCGTCCCTGTTACGTCTTTAGATGCGGAGCTTGACGAAAACGGCAACGTGGTAGATAAACGTACGCCGCTGTCCACCCGCGCAAGCAAGGACGGTCAGGTGCCGGCGACGTGGTCTTTCGAAAAATGGTTCGACTCCTTAAGCGAAGAAGAACAGGAGAGGTACCTGGGGACGTCGAGATTTACACTGATGAAAAGCGGTGAAATCAGCTTTTCCGACTTAGTAAACAAAAAGGGGAAAATCAAAACTATTTTAGAATTGGGACATCCTGAAATGCCTGACGATCTGCCGCCACAAAATCAGCCCGCCCCTAAAAAATCAAGAAGGAAACGGAAGCCTCAAGAACAACAAACAAATAGTTCTGCGTAGAAGCTATAATTAAGGGAATAATAAAGAGGAGGGTTTTCATGAAAAAATTAGCGCTTTGCCTTTTTCTCACATTTGCATTTGCCTCCAGCGCTCTTGCGTTGCAAGAAATTTCCAAAGCGGTATATGACATCGGTGGAAAACTGCTGCGGGAACGCATAAAATAGAAAAGCCGAGCGTCTAAGGGAGAGTATAACAAATTCTGTGTAAACTCCATAGAGAAGAAAGCAAGCCTCCTGGATTGGTGTTAAGATAAATTCAATCCAGGAGGATATTTTTATGGCAAGACAGAGAAAACTGACACCGGAAAGAAAAGCGCTTATTCAGAGTCTCCTTTCCCACTACAAACCGGAAGACGCCCAGGACGTACAGGCTATGCTGAGGGATCTTCTCGGAGATACGATCCAGCAGATGCTGGAAGCCGAGATGGATGACCATCTCGGTTACAGCAAATATGACTACAAGAACAAGCATACAGATGACAGCCGCAACGGCTACAGCCCTAAAACAGTCACCTCTTCGGCCGGAGATATCCCGATCGACGTCCCCAGAGACCGCAAGGGTGACTTCGAACCGCAGTCAGTCAAAAAGAACCAGACCGATATCTCAAATATAGAGGATCAGGTCCTGTCCATGTATGCAAAAGGCATGACGACCCGGGATATCTCGGCTCACCTGCAGTCTATCTACGGTGTGGATGCCTCTGCTGAAATGATTTCGCGAATGACGGATCGAATTCTGCCGATTGCCAAAGAATGGCAGAACCGGCCGCTGGCCAAAAAGTATGCAGTCGTCTTTATGGACGCCGTGCATTTCAATGTGAGGCAGGACGGCCGAACCGTCAAGAAAGCCGTTTATGTTGCTATTGGGACAAGACTGGACGGGCATCGTGAAGTCCTTGGCCTGTGGGTCGGCGGAAATGAGAGCGCCAAGTACTGGGTCGGTGTCCTTAACGAGATCCGTAATCGCGGCACCGAAGATATTTTCATTATCTCCGTCGACGGCCTGACAGGCTTTGCAGATGCGATAAGCGCCGTATATCCCAAGGCCGAAATCCAGCGCTGCATTGTCCATCAGATCCGTTACACGACAAAATTCGTCTCTTACAAGGACATAA